>NZ_JNKU01000003.1 GCF_000702165.1 Sharpea azabuensis DSM 18934 | reverse complement strand
ATACTGAAGACATATTTCTCGTCTTTTCTGGTGATATTCACATCCTCAACTGTATCTGGATCAAGATCCAGCATATAGCATAATTCTTTATTGTCCATAATTTCATTCCCCTTCATCTAAGAGACGGACTTCATTATTATGCATAATTTAAAAGGATCATGAAACATAAGTTCATGACCCCACGATATTTTATTGCCTCATATCTAAATGACCCCACAATTATTTAAAGGGCTACTGTGACCCCACGATTATTTAATATACCAAAATTAATCAGGTTGAAAGACCTGATTTTTTTGTTATGCATATGTAAGATTTTCTTGACTTTATCATTGTTTTTGTATTGTCAAAATAAAATGAATATGCTAAAATACATGAGGTGTTTTAAATACACACATCATGGATTCAGCATCCTTGTGCCAATATTTGGTGGATGTTGTTAGAAGTGATGGAGGAAAAAACGAAAAGGAGGAAATTACAATGGCTGTAATTTCAATGAAGAAGTTATTAGAAGTTGGTGTTCATTTCGGACATCAGACAAAAAGATGGAACCCTAAGATGGCTCCATACATCTTTACATCAAGAAATGGTATCTACATTATTGATTTAAAGAAATCATCAGATAAGATTGATGAAGCTTATAAGGCAATGATGGATATCACTGCTAAGGGTGGTAAAGTATTATTCGTAGGTACTAAGAAACAGGCTACTGAAGCTGTTGCTGAAGAAGCTACACGTTCTGGTTCTTACTATGTTAACTCTCGTTGGTTAGGTGGTACTTTAACAAACTTCAGAACAATCCAGAAGAGAATCAAGAGATTAATCGAATTAGAAAAGATGGAAGAAGATGGCTCTTTAGAAAACTACACTAAGAAAGAAGCTATCCTTATGATGAAAGAAAAGGCTAAGTTAGAAAGAAACTTAGGCGGTATCAAGGAAATGAAGAAGCTTCCTGATGCAATCTTTGTTGTAGACCCTAAGGTTGAACACAATGCTGTTGCTGAAGCACACATCTTAAACATCCCAGTATTCGGTATCGTTGATACTAACTGTGATCCTGATGAAGTAGATTATGTTATCCCAGCAAATGATGATGCAATTCGTGCTGTTAAGTTAATCACTGCAGCTATGGCTGATGCAATCTGTGAAGCAAAGGGTGAACCTACTACAGTTGCTTATGCTAAAGATGAAGATGGTGACAAAGAAGTTACTATGAACGATGCAGTTGCTTCTGTTGAAGAATCTCGTAATAGAGGTCCACGTTATAAGAATAACTATAGAAATAGAAATAACGGCAAGAACTTCAAAAACAACAACAATAAGAATGCTTAATAGAATAGGGAAGTCGTTACTTCCCTTTTCTTAAATAAAATAATGGAGGAAGAAAAAATGGCAATTAGTGCTAAGTTAGTCAAAGAACTACGTGAAAAGACAGGCGCAGGCATGATGGACTGCAAAAAGGCTTTAGATGCTACTAATGGTGATCTTGAAGCAGCATTTGACTGGTTAAGAGAAAAGGGTATCGCTAAGGCAGCTAAGAAAGCTGACAGAATCGCTGCAGAAGGTTTAGCAGCATTCGCTATCGATGGTGACAAGGCCGCTTTAGTTGAAGTAAACTCTGAAACTGATTTCGTTGCTAAGAATGAAGAATTCAAGGAATTAGTTAACATGATTGCTAAGGCTGTAGCTGAAGCTCAGGTTAATACTGTTGAAGAAACATTAAAATTAGTTGTAGATGGTCAGGACTTAGATACAATCATCAAAGAAAAGACTGGTAAGATTGGTGAAAAGCTTTCTTTAAGAAGAGTTGTTGCTATGAGCAAGTCTGAAGGCGAAACATTCGGTGCTTATTCACATATGGGTGGTACAGTAGCTGCTTTAGTTAAGGTTGCTAATGCTGATGATGAAAAGGCTAGAGATGTTGCTATGCACGTTGCTGCCTCTGCACCACAGTATATTTCAGAAGATGAAATTCCTGAAGATGTAAGAGAAAGAGAATTAAATGTCTTAAAGACTCAGGCTTTAGAAGAAAATGCTAAGGCTGCTAAACCAAAACCAGAAAATATCTTACATAAGATTGTTGAAGGTCGTTTAAAGAAGAACTTCAAGGAAGTATGCTTAAACGATCAGGCATTCATCAAGAATCCAGATCAGACAGTTGCTCAGTACTTAGGCAATGGCAAGGTTGAAATGATGGCTCGTTTCAAAGTTGGCGAAGGTATCGAAAAGAAAGAAGAAAACTTTGCTGCTGAAGTAGCTGCACAGATGAAAGCATAAATGATACATAAAGCGATGGCAACATCGCTTTTTTTATCATTATTTGATGAATTATGACGAAAACAAAAAGACTCGTTACGGGCGCACTTATGCTTGCCTTAGGCATGGTGCTGCCCTTTGTAACAATGCACATACCTTTTCTTGGCGTGATGCTTTCACCCATGCATATTCCATCTTTGCTAACGGGATTCTTATGTGGACCAGCTTTAGGATTGCTGATTGGTTTTATCATGCCTTTACTTCGCTCTGTTCTTTTTGGTATGCCAGCATTCTATCCCAATGCCATGAGCATGGCTTTCGAGCTTGCGACATATGGTTTTGTCTCAGGCTTTATCTATCATCGCTGGAAAACACAAAATCTCAAAAAGGTCTATTTAACGCTTCTTGTCAGCATGTTATTAGGGAGAATAATCTGGGGTATTACAAGAGTTGTCATGCTTGGTATGATGAAGACGCCTTTTTCCTGGCAAATCTTTATTGCCGATGGGTTTATTAGGGCCATACCTGCAATCATTCTCCAGCTTATTCTTATTCCCTTCATCCTTGATCGTCTCAATCAAGCTCGTATTCTTCCCTATAAATAAAGGCCAACCTTTTTTCATTGTTGTCTCTTGAGACAACTGCCTATATAACAAAATAGCGAGGTAAAATTATGAGGTATCATGTTTCATCTAAAAAAAGATTAAAATATATGCATCATATGAATAAATTACGCTATTTAGAGAACGGCTATTTTCATTTTATCCATATGCTTCAGTTTTTGGTTCCTATTTTAGCCTTCATATTCTTTGCAATCTATGATATACGCTTTTATATAAGAAATCAGATAACACTTTTATTAATTGGTAGTGAACTATTCTTTATTATCGTATTATGGGCCTTGATGCGTTATATATCAATCTTATCAACTGGTGAGAGCTATAATATGAAAGAAGAAGCATTAGAGTTCTATAAGGGTGGTTTTATTTATAGCTATCTTGATCACCATGATAAGAAGGAACGTAGTATTGTCTCGTTGAGTGTTCGCTACAAGGATATTAAGTACTTTGAATATGATGATTATACGGGCTTTATTAGGATTGTTGGCATCTTTTCCTATACCTACTATGTTAATGGACATATTAGTGAAAAGAGTATGAGAAATGAAATTCATATGATTAATGACTTTGAGAAGGACTTTGTAAAAGTGTGTTCAAAGAATGGTGTTCATATACACTATCAGACACGCGAAGGCTAGTCCTTCTTTTTATCAGGAAAATTCCTATTATTTAGCACTCATGTATTGACTGTGCCAGCAAGTTCGCTATAATAGACATTAGCAGTTAGTTATGATGATTGCTAAAAGGAGAGTGTAAACATGAGTGATAAAAAACAGTTTAAAACAGAATCAAAAAGATTGCTTGATTTAATGATTAACAGCATCTATTCTCATAAAGAAATTTTCTTGCGTGAACTTATTTCCAATGCTTCCGATGCATCTGATAAGCTCTACTATAAAGCATTACAAGAAAATATTCAGGGAATCAGTCGTGAAGATATGGCAATTTATTTAAAGGCTGATAAAGAACAGAGAACTTTAACAATTGAAGATTATGGTATTGGTATGAGCAAGGATGAATTGGATTCTTTGCTTGGTACAATTGCTCACAGTGGTTCAGATGAGTTCAAGAAAGCTTTAGAAAAAGGTGTTGATAATGTTGATATTATTGGACAGTTTGGTGTTGGCTTTTATTCAGCCTTCATGGTAGCAGATAAGGTTGAAGTATTCTCTAAGAAATATGGTGAAGAAAAGGCTTATGTCTGGGTCAGTGATACAAGTGATGGTTATGAGATTAATGAAGCAAGCTTAGATCATCATGGGACAATGATTGTTCTTCATATGAAACCTAATACTGAAGATGAAGATTATGATCAGTATCTTGAACAGTATCGTATTGAAGCTTTAGTCAAGAAGTATTCGGACTATATCAGATATCCAATCAAGATGGATGTGACTGTTTCTAAGAAAAAGGAAGGCACTGAGGACGAATATGAAGATGTAACAGAAACACGTGTGCTCAACTCAATGGTTCCTTTATGGAAGAGAAATAAGAAAGATATCACTAAAGAAGAATATGATAACTTCTATAAAGCAAAGTTCAATGACTTTGAAGATCCACAGCGTGTTATGCATAACCGTGTTGAGGGTAATGTCACATATGATTCATTGCTTTTCATTCCAAGTCATACTCCACAGAACTACTATTCAACAGATTATGAAAGAGGCTTACAGCTTTATAGCAGAGGCGTCTTTATCATGGATAAATGCAAGGATCTTGTTCCAGAACATTTCCGTTTTGTCCGTGGTCTAGTTGATTCAGAAGACTTAAATCTGAATATCTCAAGAGAAATGCTTCAGCATGACCGTTCATTAAAAGTGATTGCTGATCGTATTGAAAAACGTATTTCTTCTGAACTCGAAAAGATGTTGAAGAATGAGCGTGAAGAATATGTCAAATTCTTCAATAACTTTGGTATGCAGCTTAAGTTTGGTATTTACAATTCTTATGGTATGCTGAAGGATAAATTACAAGATTTATTAATGTTCTATTCTGCCAACAAGAAGGAATTGATTACTTTAAGAGAATATGTTGATAATATGGCTGAAGGTCAGACTGAAATCTATTTTGCGAGTGGTGAAACAACCAATAAGATTGACTTATTACCACAGGTTGAAGCTGTTAAGGACAAGGGTTATGATATTCTTTATTTGACTGATAATGTTGATGAATTCTGCTTACAGATGATGCGTGATTATGATTCAAAGACATTCAAGAATGTCACTCAGGGTGATTTAAATATTGAAACGGAAGAAGAAAAGAAGAACCTTGAAGAACAGACAAATGACAATAAAGATATGATTGATGCCATTAAGGAAGCCCTTGGTGATAAAGTACAGGATGTGAAATTAACAGCACGTTTAAAGAATCATCCAGTCTGCTTAACAAGTGGTGAAGGCTTATCATTTGAAATGGAAAAAGTGCTGAAAGCTATGCCAGATGCCCAGGCACAAGAACTCAAGGCTGGCCGTATTCTTGAAATCAATCCAAACCATGAACTCTTTAGCTCATTAAAGAAAGTTTATGAAAAGAATCATGATGCCTTGAAGGATTATGCTTCCATCCTCTTTGATCAGGCATTGTTGATTGAAGGCTTTACGATTGAAGATCCAGTTGATTTCTCCAACAAGATTACAAAACTTATGATTGAAGCAAGTAAATAATATAGGTCCTAGCATTGTCTAGGACTTTTTTCTACTATCTTGTCTTTTCACTCTAATCATGGTAGTATAGCGTGCAATGGAGGGCTATAAGTATGAATGATTTCATTAATGCCATAATCAATATCTATAATACCATTACGGGTTTTATTCAAAGCGTTTCAGAAACCATTTCCAGCCTACAATTACAGTTTTCTCACTTTAAATATATTTCTTTATTAAGACTGAAGAATTTTCTGATTCTTGTAGTTTTGCTTTCGATACTTATTCTTGTTGTCTTTGTGGTCAGAAAGATTCTCTTTATGCTTGTTGATGAACATTATGATGATCAAGAAAAGCCAAAGAAGCGCAGGATAAGAAGAAAAAAACAAGAAACTCTTTCACAAGATACAAATAACGATACGCATATTCATCAGGATGAGGATTTCTTTCAACAATTTGATGATCGTGATGATGATTTATGGTATGTGAATTCTAAATATCGTAAAAGAAGTGGTCGCTAAGAGATAGAATCTTTCATGATGATGTTGTAAAATGGAAGTGGAGGAAATAAACATGGAATTAAAAGATGCATTAGAAAAGAGAAGAAGTATTCGTTTTTATAAAGATCAGCCTGTTAACAAACAAACAGTTCTTGATATCATCGCCACAAGTCAGCAGGCACCTAGCTGGAAGAATTCACAGACAGCACGTTACTATGTTGCGTTTAGTGATGAAGCGAGAAAGAAGGTCATGGAAGGCTTACCTGAGGGCAATAGGAAGAAGGTTGAACATGCACCTGTTCTCATTGTTGCTTCATTTAAGAAAGACCGTTCTGGCTTTACGAAAGAAGGCGTTGCCGAAAATGATGCAGGTAATGGCTGGGGCTATTATGATAATGGACTTGCCCATATGTGCTTGATGCTTGGCGCAGTTGAGAAAGGTCTCAATACACTTGTGATGGGTATTCGTGATGCGGACATCTTGCGTACAAACTTCAACATTCCAGAAGATGAACTGATTACTTCTGTGATTGCTTTAGGCTATCAGGATATTGATCCAACAATGCCTAAACGTAAGAATGTGGAAAATATTGTAAAGATTCTATAATAAAGTAGGTGGGGAAATGGCTATTAGAAAACTTAAACTCTATTCCAATATTGAAAAAACAAATGAAGATCTCGATGCCAATATGGAGATTGAACAAAGACTAACAATCAGTAATAATGGCAAGGTTGTCTTTTCTAGTTCACTCTATGGTGATGGCTATGGCCATTATCATAAAGGACGCAAGGAAGAAGTAACGATTTCACAGGAAGCCGTTGAGCAGATTTTTCATACGGTTGAAGAATTCTTTGCCTCACAGCCAAAATATAATATGCTTGCAGGATTTGGCATGTTTGATTTATCGATTCTTGGTGAAAAGAACCAGAATCATGAATATTTTGCATCAACTTCAGGCATTCATCACGAGCTTACACAATATGTCCAAAGACGCATTCCTATTGATCATTTGATTCTCTTTGGCTAGGCCACTTTTGTGGCTTTTTTTGTAAGGGATGTTTTCGTTGACGAGGTTTTCTTTTCATTATAAAATTAAAGTAAATGTAAAGGAGCAATAAAAATGAGCTATAAAAGAGTTTTACTAAAAATCAGTGGGGAAGCCCTTGCTGGTGACCAGGGATTTGGTATCAATCCTGATGTTGCATTACAGATTGCGAAGCAGATTAAGGAAGCACATGATGCTGGAACACAGATTGCGGTTGTTTGTGGCGGTGGTAACATCTTTAGAGGCCTAGGCAATAATTTAAAGATGGAAAGAGCTCAAGGCGATTATATGGGCATGTTGGCGACTGTTATGAATGGTCTTGCTTTGCAGGGTACACTTGAATCTATTGGCGTAGATACCCGTGTGATGACTGCTATTGCCATGAATGAAGTCGCTGAACCTTATATTAGAAGGAGAGCTATTCGTCATTTAGAAAAAGGTCGTATTGTAATCTTTTCAGCAGGTACGGGTAATCCATATTTCACAACGGATACAACAGCTGCTCTTCGTGCTGCTGAAATTGGTGCTGATGTCATTTTGATGGCTAAAAATGGTGTTGATGGTGTCTATAGCGCCGATCCAAAACTTGATAAGAATGCGAAGAAGTATGATCATTTGACATACTTAGATGTTCTCAATAAAGATTTAAAGGTTATGGATCAGACAGCTATTACTTTATGTAAGGATAATAATATTGATCTTTGCGTCTTCAATATGCAGGAAGAAAATAATATCGTGAAGGCATGTGCTGGCCAGGTTAATGGAACAGTGATTTCAAAAGCGTAGGAGGGTAAATAATGGATAATGAATTAATTCTTTTAGAATGCGAAGAAAAAATGGAAAAAACGATTGAAGCATTCACACGTAATCTTGCAAACATCAGAACAGGTAGAGCTACACCTGCAATGCTGGATAAGGTTATGGTGGAATATTATGGATCACCAACACCGCTTAACCAGGTGGCTGGTGTCTCTGTACAGGAAGGACGTCAACTTGTCATCAAGGCTTATGACAAGAGTGCCATGAAGGAAATTGAAAGAGGCATCTATGAAGCTGATCTAGGCTTGACGCCTCAGAATGATGGTACAGTCATTCGTATCAATGTACCACCTCTTACTGAAGATCGCCGTCGTGAACTTGTTAAACAGGTCAAGAAAGCTGCTGAAGATGCTAAAGTTGCCTTACGTAACGAAAGACGTAAAGCCATCGATCAGATTTCTAAGGATAGCGATGAAGATGCTGTAAAAGATGGCAAGAATGATGTCCAGAAGCTCATCGACAAATATACGAAGAAAATCGAAGAAGTTGCTAAAGCAAAAGAAGACGATTTAATGACAGTCTAGTCATTATCACACTGAAGGTAGAAGATACTTTCAGTGTTTTTCTTTGCTTTAAAAGATTTTTCAAAAATGTGATATATATATATATATTATGTGATTAACTAAAAGAGGGAGATGATTATTTATTGTGTAGAAAGTGAGAGAGAGATATGTTTTATTTGAAACAGTTTTGCTGCTTATTAAAAGCAAAGCGAAAGCTATTGATCTTGTTCTTGTATTATGCACTCATTGTGGCATGCATATTCTTCTATTATCATAAAGAATATGGAGCTATTGATGTGAAGGAATTAGAGGTAATAAAGACTGATCCAGTTCTTGGCCTGAACTTCTTCTATACGTTGCAACAACCAGGCATGACACTCATCAAATTCCTGCTAACCTGTCTCCTGGTTCCCAATATCATCAGTGCCGATTTCTTGGTTCTTAAACATAATCAATTTGTAAATGTCAATAAAGTTAATGCATGATAAGCTAGACAATTCTCTTAGTAAATTGTAGTTTTCTGTTTTTTGTTGAAGTAGCTCATATTTGAAACCATTTATCACGATGTTAATAAACATATATATAAGATATATATAATGTGTTTAAAATATCAAATAACCATAATATAAATCACTTTATTTAAGATAGATATTGAAAAAATGTATAAAATATGTTTTATTATTTATGAGAACAAAACATAATTTGATAAGGAAAAATTACCATTAATATTGAAAATCCCGTCTTTCTATACAATAAAGGCATAATTTCTTAGGAGAATTATACTATCATAAGCATACTGAAATCTGATAGGGAACAACTCTCAGTAAGTAATTTTTAAAGTTTCGAAATATAATCCTGTATATGGGATTTAAACGATTCTTCTGGGTGACCTCTTTCTTGAATCAAGGCTACAATAATCTCATATAACGAAGGAAGGACGCTACAATGAAGAAAAGATTCCACCAGTACGCAAAAACCAAGCCTGGTAAGGACTCACTAGTTGACTTCACCAGAAGATTTTTTTGATGAAAATAAGAAGGTGGATTTCTTCATGTCAGTAAAGTTACCTGAATGATTCGTATATAACAAATGTGAATGCCAAGTGCATCATCTCATCAATAGAAGTGACATCAAGAATAGTTACATCCTTCAGTGCAAGAAAGTTGGGAAGCAGCAGACTTGCTTCGTTGACACTATCCTTGATAATTCAAATCAAACACTTGTCCAGATCATTCCTCAGCTTTATCTCTTCTTCACTAGTAACAGAGTCCCTAGAACGGCTGATTCTGCCAATAACATCGATGTCTTAGTAAAGACAAGGAGGATGCCTTAGAAAATTAAGGAGTCTAATGGCCGAAAGCAATAATGAGAAGAACCTGGAATCAATGTTCGATGAAGCTGATATCATTGAACTTAATGGGAGAGATCAAGGCTATAAGCGAGGAAAAGGCTCAGAGAACAAGCAGCAATTGTTGGTAGTTCTTTCTGCTGGTGAAGACAACAAGTATCCCGGTACATGAAGCTTTATGTCCATCTAGGCGATTAATCTTGCTATATTAGAAACTTCGTGTTTAAGTAGGTCGTCATGGACAATCACTGTAAGGTATCCACTGATAGCGATACATGCTTCATGTGTATGAAGGACTGTATAGAACTATTGTAGCAAGTAACTTTGAGAACAATATCTAGAACATCTACAGGGGTATCTGCAAGAGATACCTTCCGCTGCTGCTAGCTGAATAGGAGTCCAGTTTTAACCTTAGATATATGGGAAGACACTTTATGGAGAAGATAAAGAAGTATATCAGGAAGTCCGTGCCTATGACTAATTAGTCCGTTGGCAATGGTGAATTGTAAGATTTAATGTTTTTTCGTTCTTATGTAGAAAAAATTGCGATAAGTCCTTATTAGAAAAAATTGAAAAACTATTTAATGAAATATCTTCAAACTAAAAGAACATAAAATAAAAAAATGTAGCAAGCAAATTACAATCAATAGATTACAAAATTATTTAAGACTGTTAGGAAAGGATGGTGAAAATATATGATGATAATGAATGGCTTTTATGCTATTCAATATCATATTAATAGTCTTATTTATTAATATAAACAGAAAGGAAAAAAGTATGAGAAAAATTTATTTTAGCTTTTTATGTGTGATTGCGATAATAACCATTGCAATGGTATCTGTTAATGCTGATATAAAAAATGGAACTTCATGGCAAATTGCTGAGTATGTCGATGTATCTCCACATGGTGGAACAAAATATAATTTAGCGCAGGGTTCAAAGAAAACAACAACAAGTGATTACGGATCAATGAAAGCATCTTTTGGTGCTATCTTGTCTCCTTATGGTCGTTTTATTACTAAAGGTAAAGCAAATCGCTCAGAAGCAATTTCACTTTCTTCATCAGTCAAACATCCTAAACTTTATAATACAGCTGATAAGGGTGATGTTTTATATACAAAGGTATCAACTAATTCATTAGACCCTGGTTATATTGAAGTATCATTGAAATTCTCTTCTGACTATTTAAGTTAGTATTTTAAAGAAAGAATAGTCTATGATTAGACTATTCTTTCCTCCTGTTTTTTATTATTTAGGAGGGTATATGTTCTATAATAAAAATTTTTGCTTCTTAATAAAAACGAAGCGAAAGCTATTGATCTTGTTGTTGTATTATGCACTCATTGTGGCATGCATATTCTTCTATTATCATAAAGAATATGGAGCTATTGATGTGAAAGAATTAGAGGTGATAAAGAATGATCCAGTACTTGGCCTGAACTTCTTCTATACTTTGCAACAGCCAGGCATGACACTTATCAAATTCCTGCTTACATGTCTCCTGATTCCCAATATCATAAGTGCCGATTTTTTAGTTCTTAAACATAATCATTTTACTGATTTCATCAAAACACGTATTTCTACAAAATCCTATTTTCAAGCCGCAAAGTTCATCAATTTTATCAGCACATTCTTGATCACATTATTGATGCATCTTGTAACATTACTTGTCATTCATCTCTTTTTCTTCAAAATCACATTTCATCAAGTGAACATACCAGTAGAAAGCATATTAAATATGTTTTCTTCCAACATCTTGATGAATCTGATGATCTATATACTCTTATCATCTCTTGGTTTTGCGGTTTTTTCGCATTTCGTTTATGCACTCCAGGCATTCATCAAGAATACTTATCTCTATCGAACAATGGGTTTGATGAGTGCCTTAATACTATATACGGGATCATTTTTATTAGTGAAGTTGGCATTTGATCTTCATCTAGGCATTGTTGTTAGGATAATACTCTACATGACTTGTATTCCTAATATTCTTGTTCCAGGTATGGAAGAGAGTGTTTATATTGGCCAGTATCGTCTTGTTCATTATCTAGGTACGCTTGTGCTGTATTTGATTGTTTCAAATATTCTTTTTACACTAAGAGAGCGGTGGGAATATGCGTCTGGTAGGTAAGTTGTTGCGTCTTGTCAGAAAGAGAGAAATAGTTTTACTTATAATATTATTAGCCTTTTTTCCTGTTGTTGTTGGTAAGCGGGATCTCAGGAATTTCATGGCTGTTTCACTCTATTTCAATTATCCAACCTTGATCATCAATAATATCTTTCTCGTAATCTTGTATAAAAAGATGCAAGTGCTCAACCGTATGCAGTATATGCTTATTACACGTGTTGGATTAAAAAGAAGTAAGCTTGCTGTCCATGGCTTCGTGTCATTAGCTACGTTTGTGTTGATGATGGTGCTTTATGGCTTGCTTATGCTGTTGTATGGCACACAGGAAATAACAGCTCATCTCGTTATGTTGTTTTTGATTGAAAGTGTTCTTTATTTCTTAGAAGCAAATATTATAGCCTTGCAGTTTCATCGTCAAAAACAGGTCTCGTTTGTCATTATCGCCATTATTATAAATCTGGGATTTCATTATATCTTTGTGCTTTGAGGAGGGAGAGAAATGTATTTATTGAAGTGTGAAGGGATCTCTAAAAGCTTTAAGTCATTACATGTTCTTGATGATATCAATCTTACAGTAAATCCAGGGGATTGCCTCTATATTCATGGTAAGAATGGCTGTGGGAAATCCACATTGTTTAAGATTATTTGTGATATTCTTCAGGCTGATCAGGGACAGATCGTTAAGTCAGAGGATTTATCGATTGGTGCGCTTATTGAAAATCCTGGTTTTATTGAAGAAGAGAGCCTGCATTATAACTTAGCTTTTCTAGCTGATCTTAAAAACCATTATGATGAACAACGTATAAGGGAGTTGTGTGCGCTATTTCAACTAGATTATGACAATCGTTCACCAATGAAAAGCTATTCAGTAGGGATGAGACAGAAGGCTGGCATTATTCAGGCTGTTATGGAAAATCAGAACTGCATTTTATTTGATGAACCAACAAGAGGGCTGGACAAAGAAGCAATTGAACAATTTGAACATCTTATCAATGATCTTATAGAGAAGGGCTGCTGTGTCATTATTGCCTCCCACGATTATTTGCCCAATGTCCATTATACAAAAACATACTTATTAGAAAGTGGGAAGTTGATGGCAGAATGAAAAGGTTAGGAAAAGATTTCTTGGCAATCTCTTTGCTGCTGATTATTTGTAAGTATGCTTTAAAGATTGATGCTCAGGATTATGCCTTGATTAGATACTTCTTTCCCAAACGAGTTATCCATATAGCTCTTGCCATCATTCTCAATTATTTTTATCTCAAGATTGTCTTTGATTGCATGCGGGATGATATTGAGATGGAGACATTCATTATCATCAGGCTAGGAAGAAAAGAGCTCTTAAAGAGGCTATTGAAGAGTGTTGGCTTGTATACTGTTAGCTTCCTTGCTGTTTCGCTTATTCTTGATGACTTGCTTTATCAAAAAGTATATGTCCCTGGTTTAGTATTTATGCTTATCTTAGAGCTAGCTGCTGGCGCTATGTTAGCTTTAGGCTATCGGAGGCTCAAAAGCTATACTTTTATGAGTGTACTTGTAGTTGCTGTGATCGTAAGATGGGTGATGTCTGCTATTTATCTTTCGTTGAGATGATGAAAATACTAAGATAAAGTCTTTGAGTATGTGCTCAAGGGCTTTTTTGTTTTGAAAGAGGGTCTAACTATGATATACTTGCTTAAGTAGAGGTGAACATTATGGCATTAGAAAATGAAGATTATCAGCTCGATATGAATAATATTCCTAAACATATCGCTTTTATCATGGATGGTAATCGTACTTGGGCAAGAGCACATCATAAACCTAAATATTTTGGACATCATGAAGGGACAAAAGCCATTCGCAGAGTGGCTCTAGAAGCCAATAAATTAGGTGTAAAGGCAATGACTGTCTATGCTTTTTCAACGGAAAACTTCAAAAGAGAAGCTAATGAAGTCAACTATATCTTTAAATTACCTGAAGAATTCTTCAGCAAGTATATCAAGGAACTTATTGATAATAATGTGCAAATATTGACAATTGGACATCTTGAATTGGCACCTGAAAGTACTCAGAAAATCATTAAAAGAGCGATTGATGATACAAAAAATAATACTGGCTTAAAGCTTGTCTTTGCCTTTATTTATGGTGGACGTGATGAGATTGTCTATGCGACAAAAAGAATTGCTCAGGAAGTTAAAGAGGGCAAGTTAGCTATTGATGATATCAATGAAGAGGTCTTTGAAAGTCATCTCATGACGGCCAATCTTCCTCCTGTTGATCTAATGATCAGAAGCTCAGGAGAAGTACGCTTGTCCAACTTCCTCTTGTGGCAGTTAAGCTATGCGGAATTTATCTTTGATGATACGTTGTGGCCTGATTTTGATGAAAATGTCTTACATCGAGATATTTATATTTATCAGCAGCGTAGTCGTCGCTTTGGAGGAGGCAAATAATGAAACAACGAATTATTACTGCCATTGTTTTGTTGGCCATTTTTGTACCATGCGTTGTGTTAGGTGGCTATCCATGGCAGGCCATCATGGTCTTTGTTGGGGCTATGGCTGGATTTGAACTTCTTTCCATCTGTGATGGACCTAAGGCAAAGATTTATCTCTATCCATTACTTATATTCTATATTCTTTATTCTATTTTCATGCCTCATGAATTATTGATTCCGGTACGTTATATTACATTGTTCTTGATGGCATTACTTATTGCAGGGATCTTTGATTATGGCATGCCATTATTACGGCTATCTTATTATTTCATGTCAGCGACACTTGTTGCCTTAGGCTTGCATATGATTTATTTCATGCGTGCAGAACTCGGCTTGAACTATATTCTTTTCCTAGCCTTTGCGACACTTGGTGCGGATACTGGAGCTTACTTTGTAGGTCGTAAACTTGGCAAGCATAAGCTTAATCCACGCTTATCTCCAAAGAAAACCATTGAAGGCTCCGTTGGTGGAACTGTTGTTGGCACTATTCTTGCCTGCATATTTGCTTATCTTTCAAAGATGAACCTACCTCTTGCTGCGATTATCATTATGGCCTTAGTATTATCGACAACAGGACAAATTGGGGATTTATCATTTTCATCTATTAAACGTACTTTTGAAGTCAAGGACTATTCACAGATCTTCCCAGGTCATGGTGGGGTATTGGATCGTTTTGATTCCATTATCTTTAATGCCATGGTGCTTGGCTTATTAATGCAGTATCTTACAATGTTCCATATCTTATAGGAGGCATAATATGAAGAAATTAACTGTATTAGGTGTCACAGGATCAATTGGGACACAGACAGTGGATGTTGTCTTACATCATCAAGACCAGTTTGAAATAGTCGCCATGAGCGCTGGACATAACATTGCCAAACTTGAAGAGATTATGTCCAAGCTTCCAGTCAAGCATATTTGTGTGCTTGAAGAAAAGGATCAGGCTTATCTTGAAAAGAAATATCCTGATCGTCATTTCTATTGTGGGCAAGAGGGCATGATTGCGATTGCCACACTCAAAGAGGCTGATATTGTCTTGAATGCGGTGGTTGGCTTTGCTGGCTTATTACCTACAATTCAAGCTATTGAAAGCCATAAGGACATTGCTATTGCCAATAAGGAAACACTTGTTGTGGCCGGTCATATTATTATGCCTCTGGCTAAGAAATATGGCATTAAGCTCTTGCCTGTCGATAGCGAACATTCAGCAATCTTCCAGTCATTGCAGGGGGCACATCATGATGAAATCCGCAAGATTCTCTTGACTTGTTCAGGGGGCTCTTTTAGGGACTATAGCTTAGAAGATTTGAAAGATGTCACGGTTGCTCAGGCACTTAATCATCCTAATTGGTCCATGGGCGCAAAGATTACCATTGATAGTGCCACGCTTTTTAATAAAGGCTTGGAAGTTATCGAAGCACATTGGCTCTTTGATGTTGATTATGATCAGATCGAAGTGCTCATTCACCCTGAATCCGTTCTCCATTCAGCTATTGAATATGTGGATGGAGCTGTTATTGGTCAAATGGGGACACCGGATATGCGTTTGCCAATCCAGTATGCCTTAACCTATCCTGATCGCTTACCTATTGGAGATAGTCAGTCCCTTAATTTAACAGCACTTGCATCGTTGCATTTCACAAAGCCGGATACAACACGTTTCCCTGCCTTGACGCTTGCGATTCAAGCAGGCAAGACTGGGGGTAGCATGCCATGTGTCATGAATGCTGCTAACGAAGTTGCCAACAAGGCCTTTAGAGATGGCAAAATTCGTTTCTTAGATATCTATCGTCTTGTTGAAGAGGCGATGAAACAACATCAACCTATTGAAAATCCAACGCTTGAAGAGCTTCTTGAAATCGACCAGAAAACAAGAAACTCTGTCTTGCAGAAAGTATGAGGATATACATGTCAATCATCCTAAATTTAATCGTTTTCTTTCTCATTATAGGTGTTATTATTACGCTGCATGAATTTGGGCATTTTATTGCTGCCAAGTTCTTTAATGTTTATTGTGGTTCCTTCTCTATTGGAATGGGACCAAAGCTTTATGAACATAAGGGCAAGGAAACAAAGTTTGAACTTCGTGCGCTTCCTATTGGCGGTTTTGTCACAATGGCGGGAGAGGCTGATCAGGAAGACAACGAAGAGTTCAAGAATGTTCCATTGGAAAGAACATTAAAAGGGAAAAGAACTTATCAGAAAGTTATTATTTTTTTAGCGGGTGTCTTCATGAATTTTGTGCTTGCCCTTGTCATTATGCTGAGCCTTAATTTTACAGTTGGCCGCATGCCTGTTAATGAGGCAAGAGTGGGTTCTCTTGTCAAGGGGGAGGCAGCAAGCAAGGCTGGTATGAAGAAGGGTGATGTCATTATTAGTATTGAATCACCGGTATCCAATAAATCTTCTTTAATCTCAAGTTATGAGGACATGAATGCGGCATTAACGAAGAAGGAACTTGGTGTTGATGGTGATACTGCTAATATTAATGTTACAGTGAATCGCAAGAGCGAGAGTATTGTCATCAATATGAATGTCAAGTTTGATGAGAATCAAAATAAATATGTTTTAGGGATTACTGAAGCAACACGAAAAATGAATTTTACAGAAAGTATTCGTAATGCTTTTTCAACACTTGGGGCAATGAGTGTTGCCATTTTTGAAGCCTTAGAAGCATTAGTCTTGAACTTTACAAAAACAGTTAAGCAGATGAGTGGACCAGTAGGTATCTATCAGGTGACAGCCCAAGTGACAAAGACAGGCAGTATTTCCAATATTTTTTACTTGATGGCTTTGCTTTCGGTCAATATTGGGATCTTCAATTTACTTCCTATTCCAGGACTTGATGGTGCCCAGACGCTATTTGCAATCATTGAAGGCATTATTCATCGTGAATTACCACTTAACGTGAAATACACTTTACAAATTATTGGATTAAGTCTAATCTTGTTATTAATGGTGATTGTGACATATCAGGACATTACAAAATTATTACGCTAGAAAAGAGGAACTTTATGGTTCCTCTTTGACATGAGGAGGAAAAGCTATGGATTATATGAAAATATTATTGCAGCAGTTGGCGATAGAAGATCAACCGGAATTACATGATGCTAAGCTTGCGAAAGTTGAGGTCAGCAAGAATGGGCATTATACTTTTGATGTTGAATCACATACACTCCTTCCTCTTGAAGAAGTTATTGCATTGCTGAAGGCAAAGGACCATTTTCCTTATCCATGTGATTTCGTTTTTCAGCCAGAACTTTGCGAAGCGCAAGATATCCTGACTTATGCCCGTTATATTTTTGAAACGCTCTCGTCTACATATCCTGAAATCAACAGTGTTAATCTCGATGAAATCCAGCTAGATCATTCTACGCTTGTCATAAAGGCGTGTAATGAGCTTCATAAAACGCAACTTGAAAACTTACAGGACATCTTATTGCAGCATTTTAGTGTCTTAGGAATTGATATTCATTTAGTTGTTGAAATCTCATCCAATAATGAGGACTATGAAAAGATTTCAAGTGAAATGCAGAAGGCCAATGTTGTACAAGTTGATAAGAAAGCCATTGAAGCCATCCAGCATGCCTCAACAAACCCACAACCAAGCTTTACACCTAAAAATAATGGTTCATACAAGAAGGAATATACCTATACGCATCTCAAGGATCTTGATGCGACAATGCGTGATGTCGCCATTCAGGGCTATGTCTTTAGAAGTGAAACGATTACGACAAGAAATGGGCGCCAGATTCAGACCCTCTATGTCACTGATTATACGGATTCCATTCTTGTCAAGCGCTTTGAAGATAAGAACAAGAATGCTCCTGAAGAACTTGCAAAACTCGCTAAGGGTGGTAAATGGGTGAAACTTAAGGGCACTCTTGAATTTGACACCTATGCCAAAGAGCTTGCCATTATTACGCGTGATATTGATATTATTGATGAACCGGCAAGTGAAAATGTCATGGACAATGCCGAAGTGAAACGTGTGGAACTCCATCTTCATTCCAATATGTCCAACTTGGATGGTATCAATAAGATTGAAGACTATATTGCTCAGGCTCTACGCTGGGGACATAAAGCCATTGCCGTCACTGATCATGGCAATGTTCAGGCATTCCCTGATGCCCAGGCAGCCGTAAAAGGCAAGGATATTAAAATGATTTATGGTGTTGAGCTGAATATGGTTGATACGGATTTCACCAGTGCCTTCAATGTCACTTCCATGCCTCTTGATGATATGACCTATGTTTCTTTCGACTTAGAAACAACGGGCTTATCGCAAATTGATGACTATATTACGGAATTTGGTGCTGTCAAGATTAAAAATGGCATCGAGATAGACCGTATGGATACGTTCATCAAATCACCAAAACCTATTTCTGCAAAAATCAGTGAGCTGACAAATATTACCAATGCGGATTTAAAGAATGCTCCAACAATAAGAGAAATCATGCCAAAAATTAAAGCCTTCTTTGGAGATCATTTACTCGTGGCACATAATGGACGCTTTGATATTGGCATGTTGAATATGGCCTGTCGTCAGCTTGGAGAGGAAGAAATCCACAATACCTGGGTTGACTCATTGCCGCTTGCAAGACACCTCTTGCCTCTCATGCGTTCCTATCGACTAGGGGCAGTTTGTAGCTACTATAAAATCACCTATAATGCCGAAGAAGCCCACCGTGCTGATTATGATGCTGATGTACTTGGTCAGGCTTTCAATGCCATGATTGAAGATCTTAAAAAGCGTAATGTTGTTAATGTGGATCAGCTCAATAGTCTGCCAATGGAAGATGATTATAAGCATGCGTTTGGCTATCATCTGACAGCTCTAGCGAAGAATCATGATGGTCTTAAAAACATGTTTAAGATTGTCTCTGAAGCCAACACAAAGTATTTTTACCGCAGTGATCGCATTCCACGTTCAAGACTTGAATATTATCATGATGGCTTGCTTTATGGTTCTTCTTGCTTGAATTCACGCGTCTTTGATGTTGCGGCAACACGTAATGAAGAAGAATTGCGTCAGGAAATCGATTTCTATGATTATATTGAAATTCAGCCATTGGTTGATGCACAGTATTTAGTAGAGCGCGGAAAGTTTGAATCGCTTGATGATATAGAACGTATCTATCAGCGTATTATCAAAGTGGCTAAAGAAGCTGGCAAGATTATTGTTGCGACAGGGGATGTTCATTTTCTTCATAAGCGTGATAAGGTCTTTAGAGAAATCTTTACCTCTAATGAAAAGATTCAGATCGGTGGCCGTCCTCATCCACTTCTTGTAAGAGGTAATCCGACAGCCTTAACACCTGACTGTTATTTAAGAACAACAGAAGAAATGCTACAACTTTTCCCTTATCTTAGTGCTGAGGAAACATATGAATATGTGGTCACAAATACGAATCGTATTGCAGATATGATTGAAGATAATATTCAAGTTGTAAAAGACAAGCTTTATCCGCCACATATTGAAAACGTTGACCAGAAATTCAAGGATCTCTGTTACAATACTGCCCATGCAACCTATGGCGATCCACTCCCGCAGATTGTTCAGGAACGTCTAGATTTCGAGGTTGAAAATATCATCAAACACGGTTATGCTGTTATTTATTATATTTCTGCCTTGCTTGTTCATGCTTCAAATGATGATGGCTATCTGGTTGGTTCACGAGGTTCGGTAGGTTCTTCCTTTGCTGCCACAATGTCAGGTATTTCCGAAGTCAATCCTTTGCCACCGCATTACCATTGTCCAAATTGCCAGCATACCGAATTTACTGATGAAGTGGCTAATGGTTTTGACTTACCAGATAAGGCCTGTCCAGTATGTGGTGCCCATATGAAAGGGGATGGACATAATATCCCATTCCAGACATTCTTGGGCTTTAATGGCGATAAGGTTCCTGATATCGACTTAAACTTCTCAGGTGAATATCAGCCCAAAGCCCATGAATTCGTCAGAAAGATGTTTGGTAGCGATCATGCCTTTAGAGCAGGGACAATTGCCACTGTTGCCGACAAGACTGCCTATGGTTATGCCTTATCCTATGCGGAAAGACTAGGCAAAGAGGATAGTATGCGTGGGGCAGAGATCCAGCGTCTAGCTGATGGCTGTACAGGTGTCAAACGTACGACAGGACAGCATCCAGCGGGTATTATCGTTATTCCGGATGATATGGAAGTTTTTGACTTTACCCCATATCAGTATCCTGCTGATGATGTCAATGCAACTTGGTTGACAACCCACTTCGACTTCCATAAGATTCATGATAATGTCCTGAAGTTTGATATCTTAGGACATGTCGATCCGACAGTGACACGTAAATTGCAGGACTTGACAGGGGTTGACCCAATGACCATTCCAACCAATGATCCCTATGTCATGAGTCTCTTTCGCTCATCAGAAGCACTTGGCATAGATTTGTCCTACTTGAACTGCAAGAGCGGGGCAATTGGCTTGCCAGAGTTTGGTACGCGCTTTGTCCGTTCGATGCTTGACGCCACTCAGCCAAAATCATTTAGTGATTTGGTTATTATCTCTGGCTTATCCCATGGTACCGATGTCTATCTAGGCAATGCGGAAACTCTGATTAAGACAGGGACATGTACGCTTTCTAATGTCATTGGATGTCGTGATGATATTATGGTTTACCTGATTGAAAAAGGCCTGCCTAACAAAGACGCCTTTGACATCATGGAGACAACAAGAAAAGGGAAGGCTCCAAAAGTCTTTCCACAGAAGGGCTATGTTGAACTGATGAAGAAATATAATGTACCGCAATGGTATATTGATTCGTGTCTGAAGATCAAGTACATGTTCCCAAAAGCCCATGCAGCTGCCTATGTTTATTCAGCTTTGCGTATTGCCTGGTGGAAGCTTTATTTCCCACGTGAGTATTACACGGTTTATTTCTCTAATCGTTGTGATTATTATGATATTGAAACATTGATTGCCGGCAAGGAAGCAACATGGGCAGCTTATGAAGCTATTCAGAAAGCTAAGCAGGAAGGAAATGCTTCCAATAAGGACGAAGGTTTATCAACAATCTTTGAGGTAGCTATGGAAATGTTTGATCGTGGCTATCATTTCTCCAACATCTCTCTTGATAAGAGCGATGGAACGACATTCATGCTTGATGAAGATGATGAGTTTGCGATTGTTCCACCATTCACGGCGATTGATGGCTTAGGCGATGCAGTTGGTATCAGCGTCAAGCAAGCCCGCGATGATCATCCATTTACGTCACTAGAGGATGTTAAGAAGCGCACACGTTTGACAAATACACATATTGAAACATTAAAGCGTATGGGTGTGTTTGATGAACTCTCGGAAAGTAATCAGCTTTCTATATTTGACTTATAGTAGTATGTGTGCTATAGTGCAGTTAGTTAATAGTTTTAAGTTAACGAGAGGGGCAACCCTCTCGTTCTTTGTTGAATGGAGGAAGCATGTTAGAGAAGATCAAAGAAGCTATTTTACCTATTATTGAAGCTCATGATTGTTACCTGGATGATTTGGTTTATGAACAGGAAAAAGGTGAGATGTATTTACGTGTTTTCATTGAGAAGAATGAAGGCTTGCTGGATATGGATACTTGTGTAGCTGTAAGTGAAGCTGTAAGTGAAAAACTTGATGAAATTGATGTGATTAAGGATGAGTATTATTTAGAAGTATCTTCTCCGGGGATTGAAAAGCCTTTAAGAGATTTCAATGCGGTAGTGAATAATGTTGGTGAATATGTTCATGTCGAATTGAAAGAAGCAATTAAGGGATTTGATACGTTTGAAGGTACACTTGTAAGTGTTGAAGATCAGGCATTAACCTTCCAGTTCTTTGCGAAAGGGGCAAAGAAGAAGATTGTGACTGATTATGATAATATTGAGTTTATAAGACTAGCCGTTAAATTTTAAGGAGGTAAAAGATGGCTGCTAAGAAAAGTAAAACACCTAATTTTATTGATGCATTAAATTTATTAGAACAGGAACGTGGAATTGACAAGATGACTGTTCTTGATGCTCTTAAGGAAGCATTAGAAAAGGCTTATAAAAAGAACTATGCGGGCAGTGAATCAATTATTCGCTGTACTATTGATGGCGAAACTGGTCGTATTAGATTGTTTGATATTAAGCAGGTTGTTGATGATGTCATGGATGAAGATTACCAGCTTTCAGAAGAAGAAGCACAGGAAATCAACCCAAAATACAAGGTTGGTGATGAAGTTGTTACTGAAATCTCACCAGAAGTCTTTGGCCGTTTAGCTGCCATTCAGACAAAGCAGCTTTTAAGACAAAAAATCAGAGAAGCAGAAAAAGAAGCACTTTATCAGGAATATGTTGATAAGCAGGATGAAATCATCAATGGTCTTGTTGAGCGTGTTGAACCTAAATTTGCGATTGTCAATATTGGTAAAACAGGAGCCCTTCTTCCATTAAATGCTCAGATTCCTGGCGAGCAGCTTGTTGAAGGACAGCATTTGAAAGTTTATGTTTCGGTTGTTGAAAGAGGTACAAAGGGTACACATATTGGAGTCTCAAGAACTGATCCAGGCTTAGTTAAACGTTTATTTGAAATGAATGTGCCTGAAATCTATGATGGTACTGTTGTGATTCATTCTGTTTCAAGAGAACCTGGAGAAAGAAGCAAGATTTCTGTCAGCACAGAAAACCCTGATATCGATCCAATTGGTTCATGCGTTGGTCCTAAGGGCACGCGTGTGCGTAATGTTGTAACGGAATTGAATGGTGAACAGATTGATATTATTGAATATAGTGATGATCCAATCACATATATTTCTAACGCATTATCACCAGCTCGTGTTGATAAGGTGAAACTTAATGAGAAGGATACTTCTGCATTGGTTATTGTTCCTGATGATCAGCTTTCTCTTGCCATTGGTAAGAAGGGCCAGAATGCGCGCTTAGCCGTTCGTTTAACAGGCTGGAAGATTGATATCAAGAGTGAAACTGAAGCGAATGAAGCAGGTATTAACTTTGATGTTGATGATGACTTCAATGAAGAATTCCTAGAAGCTATGGAAGCTAGTGATGAAACGAATCAGAATGAAGAAGTTGCAGCTAGTGAAGAAGAAGCTAAGGAAACTGAAGAGAAGGTAGCTAAAAAAGTCAAGAAGAGCGCTCCAGTGAAACATGAATCACATGATAGTGAAGCGGCTGAAACCTTAAAAGAAAAGCTTGAACAGGGTAATGATGACGATCAGGATTATGTCAAGATTTTATCTGAAGATGAAGACTTAGATGAAGATGATGAAGAACCTGATTATGATCCAAAATATGATGAAGACATCGATTATGATGCTTTTGATGAATACTATGATGATTAGTGAGGTGGCTTATGAAGAAAGTACCTTTAAGAAGATGTGTGGTAACGAATGAACGTCTCCCAAAGAAAGAGCTCATTCGTATCGTAAAAAACAAGGAAGGCGAAGTCTTCGTAGATCCTACAGGAAAAGCAAATGGGCGTGGCGCTTATATCAAGAAATCAAATGAAGCTATTGATTTAGCTATCAAGAAAAAAGTGCTGAACCGTGTGCTGGAAGCAGAAATCCCAGAAGAATTATATGAAGAATTGAGAGGTTACGTGAATGAATAATATCTATAATTTCTTAGGATTAGCATTTCGTGCCAATAAGGTCATTACTGGTGAAAGTGTCCTCAAGGGGATTCGTTCAAATAGAGTTGACTTGGTGATTATCGCAAGTGATGCAAGCGAAAATACGAAAAAGAAATATATTGACAAATGCCAATTCTATCATGTAGATTATCTCATTCTCGAAGATAGCACTCATCTCTCTAACGCGATTGGGAAAGCAAACCGAATGGTCTTTGGCATTACTGATCGAGGTTTTAGCAAGACGTTAAAAGACAAAGTAAGGAGGTTAACGAATGGCTAAGAAGAATACAAATACGAATAAAAATAAGAATAATGGGAATAATAAAAAACGAAACAACAATCGTAATCATAAAAACAATAACTTTAAGCCAAGAAAAGAAGAGAATAAAATCCTTAATGATGGCATTTGTGAATATGAAGAAGGTATTACGGTTGATGAATTAGCTCAGAAAATCAATCATACACCTGCTGAAGTCATCAAGGTTCTCTTTATGCTTGGAACGATGGTGACAATCAATACGGCATTAAATGATGAGCAGGTTGAATTGATCTGTCTTGAATATGGCTATGAACCTAAGAAGATTGCAACAGTCGATGAAACAAACTTTGAAGATCTCATTGAACCAGATAAAGAAGAAGATCTTGTTCCTAGACCACCAGTTGTCACAATTATGGGTCATGTTGACCACGGTAAAACAACGTTGTTGGACTATATTAGAAAGTCCCATGTTGCAGAAGGCGAAAGTGGCGGTATTACTCAGCATATTGGTGCCTACCAGGTTGATGTTAATGGCAAGAAGGTGACATTCCTCGATACACCAGGCCATGAAGCTTTCACAGCTATGCGTGCTCGTGGTGCTCAGGTCACTGATATTGTTATTATTGTGGTTGCTGCTGATGATGGTGTCATGCCTCAGACAAGAGAAGCGATTGACCATGCGAAGGCAGCCGGTGTACCTATCATTGTTGCCGTCAACAAGATTGATAAACCAGGTGCATCTCCTGATCGTATTCGTACGGAAATGTCTGAATTTGGTCTAATGCCTGAAGAATGGGGCGGAGATGTTGTATATCAGGATATCTCAGCCAAGAAGGGTACTGGTGTTCAGGACTTACTTGAAGCTATTACTGTTGTTGCGGAAATGGCAGAACTTAAGGCTAATCCAAATAGAGCAGCTTATGGTACTGTTGTTGAAGCACGTCTTGATAAGGGCAGAGGTCCCGTTGCAACATTGTTAGTGGAGAATGGAACATTACATCCTGGAGATCCTATCGTTGTTGGTACAACATATGGACGTGTCCGTCAGATGACAGGGGATAATGGCCGTACGCTTAAGAAGGCGACACCTGCAACACCAGTTGCCATCACAGGTCTAAATGAAGTACCTGAAGCTGGTGACAAGTTCATGGTCTTCGATAGTGATAAGACAGCGCGTCATATTGGTGAAGCAAGAGCAGAAAAGAAGAAAGAAGAAGAAAGAAATACTACAAGCGCCATGAGTCTGGATGATCTTTATAACCAGATCAAGGAAGGCCAGCTTGCGCAGTTAAATGTCATTGTCAAAGCAGATGTTGACGGTACTGCTGAAGCCGTGAAGGCAACACTTGAAAAAATCAATATTGAAGGTGCTAAAGTCAATGTCATCCGTTCAACTGTAGGCGCTATTACAGAATCAGATGTCTTACTTGCAAGCGCATCTAAAGCCATTATCTATGGCTTCAATGTTCGTCCTACTGCTGCGGTAAGACGCAAGGCTGAAGAGGAAGGCGTTGAAATTAGATTGCATAATATCATCTATAAGATGGTGGAAGAAATCGAAGCAGCCATGAAGGGTATGTTAGCACCTGAATTAGAAGAAGTTGTTACAGGTCAGGCAGAAATTCGTGAAATCTATAAGGTTTCTAAGATTGGTAATATCGCTGGCTGTATGGTAACAGATGGTTGCATTAAGCGTGACTGTGGCGTTCGTCTGATTCGTGATGGCGTTGTCGTTTATGAAGGTAAGCTTGCTTCATTAAGACGTTTCAAGGATGATGTAAAGCAGGTTAACCAGGGCTATGATTGTGGTCTGACAATTGAAAACTTCAATGATATTAAGATTGGTGATATTGTTGAAGGATTTGTTATGGAAGAAGTAGAGGCATAATATGTCACAATTAAAAAAAGAACGTCTAGAAGCAACAATGCAGAAAGAACTTTCCCTTATTCTACGTGATGAAGTGAAGGATCCTGCATTACGTATGTGTACTGTTACATCAGTAACACTGACAAATGATTTATCGATTGCGAAAGTCTATATATCTTTTATGGAACATGAAAAAAGAGGCATGGATGCACTTGAAAGAAGCAAAGGCTTTATTCGAAGCAAGCTTGCGCATGTCTTAAAAATAAGAAAATGTCCTGAGCTTCATTTCGTTGTTGATGATTCATTGGAATATGGTAATCATATCGAAGAGCTTATTAGAAAATTACATAAAGCAGAAGAGGAGAAGCAATAAAGCTTCTTCTTTTTATTTGAAGTGTTATAATGTTGATAGGGTTTACAGGTAAATGAGGGAGGACATTATGATAAAATTAAAAAATGCATGTTTAGAGGTTGAATTAGAACCAAAGGGAGCAGAAATTTCAAAAATCATTGGTTTAAAAGATGGCATCAACTATATGTGGAAGCAGGATCCTGAACTATGGGGACATTCTGCACCAATTCTCTTTCCAATTGTAGGAGCTTTACATAATGGGAAGACTATTATTGAGGGAAAAACTTATAAGATGAATCAGCATGGCTTTTCTCGAAATTCGGAATATGAAGTTGTTGAAAATGATGATTATCATGTTGTATTCCATCTGCATGAAAATGAAGAAACAAAGACAATGTATCCATATGACTTTGATTTATATGTTACTTATACGTTGAAAGATAATGTACTTGAAGCAAGATTAAAAGTCATTAATGATAGAGAAGATCATCTCTATTTTCAGATTGGTGGTCATCCAGCCTTTGCCTGCCCATTTGAAGAGGGTGAAGATGCAAATGATTACTATTTGGAATTCGAGAAAAAAGAAAGTCTGTCATCAAAAATCATCTATCCAGCAAGAGGTGGGATGAGTCATGAGACAAAGGCATTTTTAGAAAATGAAAGACATTTCTTTGTCAGACAAGCTCTTTTCAACAGTGATGCAATTGTAGTGGGAGATTTTAAGAGTGAATATATCGCCTTAAAAACACTCACAAGCAAGAAGTCACTTGTCTTCCATATGCATAACTTTGATCACCTCGGGATTTGGTCAAGCAAGCATACGGGTGGACTGCTCGCCATTGAACCATGGGTAGGTCATACGGATTATGTGGACTTCACAGGTGAATTTAAAGACAAAGTTGGTGTGCGTCGTTTAAATAAAGGTGAAAGTTTTGAATGCTCATTTTCTATTGAGATCAATCAGTAAAAAAGGCTATTTATGATAGCCTTTTTCTTTTGCTATGGTATAATAAGAACGGTGATGTTTAGTGAAAAAGATATTGATATTTCTAATTTGTCTAACACTTGTTGGGTGCGCACAAAGAACAAATAAAAATGGCAAATTAGTTAATAATATGTCGGAATATAATAAAATTGTAAAAAAGACACAATCAAGTAGAGGGAATGAAAATCCACCTTTTGATTATCGTCTCGTCTACTCACCATTGGATGATGGCTATCGTTATGACCTGATTATTCAAAATGCCTCAAAAACGATGAAGCATATTAAGGCATTAGCTTATAGCGATGCCTTAAATGATAAGTATTATCCAACTTTAGGCATATTTGAAGAAGCTCGCTATAATCTTAAGAAAGATTATGTCAACAAAAAAGAAGGGTATTATAAAGGCTTTGCTTTAAGTGGAAAAGTAAAGCGTGAAGGTGAACTTAGGCTCTATCTTTCCTATGAGAATGAAAACAAGCGAGTGAGTGAGGTTTATAGAATTCATTATGAGAATTGATAAATATTTAGCCAATGCAGGAGTTGGCAGCCGCAAAGAAGTCAAGAAGCTGATTAAAGACAAGCATGTCAGTGTAAATGGAGAACTGGTAAGAAGCGATAAAATACATATTGCAGATCATGATGTTGTATGTGTAGATGGTGAAGAAATAAGCTATCAGGAGTATGTTTATTATATGCTTAATAAGCCAGCCGGGTATGTTTCAGCAACGGAGGACAACTTTGATCCAACTGTTATGGATCTTATTGATGATTATCATAAGGATCTTTTTCCTGTTGGCCGTCTTGACAAAGATACAGAAGGCCTGCTTTTAATAACAAATGATGGACAGCTTGCTCATCGCTTGCTTTCACCTAAACATCATGTTGATAAAACTTATTATGCAGTAATAGAGGGTATTGTTGACCAAAGCGATGTTGAGGCTTTTAAGGAAGGTATTCAGTTAGATGAATTTATGACCAAGCCAGCTTGTCTTAAAATATTGGCTTTAAAGGGTGAAAAGAGTGAGGTAGAAGTCACTATTCAGGAAGGCAAGTTCCATCAGGTTAAAAGGATGTTCATTGCTAGAGGGAAGAAAGTGCAATATCTTAAGCGTACAGCAATGGGACCTCTTGAACTTGATCCCGACTTACCATTAAGAGCATATCGTCCATTAACGGATGACGAAATTCATAGTCTAATAGTAAATGATATGATAAAATAGATAGGAAATAATTCTGGAGGAAAAAATGAGATTAAGAAATAATCCTGAAGCTTTAGATCACTTAAAAGACCATGGTGATATTGTATATATTAATCCTGAAGGGATGAAGGGGAAGTGGCATTCATGTTTTGAAAGCCAGGATGCGCCTCTTTATATAGAAATTGGGATGGGTAAAGGAGATTTTATTCTCGAAAATGCTCGTCGTTATCCTGATATTAATTTTATTGGGATGGAGAAGTTTACAACTGTTCTTGATAAGGCACTTAAAAAGGCTTTAAAAGAAGGAATGCCAAAGAATCTTATCTTCTTAAAAGATGATGCTGTTCGATTGCCTGAGTTGTTTGAAAATGGTGAACTTGATCGCATCTATTTGAACTTCTCGGATCCTTGGCCAAAGAGCAGACATGCCAAGAGACGTCTGACATATCCAAGCTTTTTAGAGCTCTACAAGAATGCTTTAAAGAAGCAGGGGGAAATGATTTTTAAGACTGATAATCGCAATCTATTTGAATATTCATTAGTGACTTTTGCGAATAATGGATTTGTATTTGAAGATGTATGTCTTGATTTACATCATCAAGAAGGTTATGAGGATAATATTCAGACAGAATATGAAAGAAAGTTTTCAAAGAATGGTCCTATCTATCGCTTAGCAGTAAGAGTGAAAGGAGAAGAAAATGGATAAGTTAGTAGAATTATTAAGTGTTGAAGATTATAAAAAAGCTATTGAAAATAAAAGTATTATTGTTTTTTCAACTTCATGGTGTCCTGATTGTCATTTCATGAAGACTTATATTGGTGAGATTGTTGATGAATATCCCAAGTATAAGTTCTATTATATAGATCGTGATAAATTGCTTGATTTATGTATTGAACTGGAGATTCTTGGTATACCTTCTTTTGTGGCCTATGATCATGGTCAGGAGACAGGTAGATTTGTTTCAAAATTAAGAAAAACTAAAGCTGAAGTAGAAAGCTTTATTGATGGATTGGGGGAATAAATAATGGGTTGGCGTAGTTGGTTATTTGGTGAAGATGATGACGATGTTGTTGAAGAAAAACATGACATTGTTGATCCGATGGTTGAAGAACGTCTAAAAGAGAAATTTTCTTCACCACTCATTTATGATGATTTCGATGAAAAGCAAGAAGAAGTCAAGAAAGAGAAGAAAAAGGAAGTCAAGAGTGCGAATGTGGCTAAGCCTGTCACAACTAAAAGTGAACCATATATCATGCATGATATTATTTCACCCATTTATGGCGTGCAACAGCAAAAGCCAGTGAAAAAGACTGTTTCTAAAGCGCCTAGCAAGAAGAAAGTCATCAAGAAAAGTGATGAGCTTGTCCAGGTTATGTCTCCATTCTTTGGCCCTGCAAATGAAGAGGATAAAAAGAAAACAAAATTCTCTGAAAAAATCAAGGAAACAATTCATAAAGAAGAAACTATTGAAAAAAAGCCACAAGAGGAGGCTGCTGAAACAAAAACAAGTGAGCCTCCTGTTGTAGAAAAGCAAGAAGAAGTCAAGCAAGAAGAAATAAAAAAAGAAAAAGCACCTGAAAAAAAGGCAGCAAGAGAGATTGACAGTGCTCAGGTCATTGATTCTGTGGAAAATAGATTGCGTAATATTGCAAGCTTAACAGAGCAAAGTGATGATGATTTGAAGATTGTTGAAGAGAGAACAGGTAAGTTCAAGCTTGATTTCAAAAAGAAAGATGATTCACTTATTGATGAAATCGATGATAATATGTCTCTTGATGAACTTATGAATCTTTACGAAAAGAAGTTTAAGGACTAATGAAGGGGATAGGTGTGGATTTAGTTGATTTAAATCGACTAGATCTTGAAAATGAGACATTTATTAAGCATGTTCTTTCAGAGAAAGAATATGCTTGTTTTTCCAAAATGAATGATTTAAGAAAAAGAGAATATCTTGGTGGACGCTTTGCAGCAAAAGAAGCATATCTTAAAGCTAATGGCTTAGGACTTGGCGGCATGCGTTTTAATGAAATAGAGGTGCTCAATAGTGAGAGCGGGGCGCCTTACCTCAATGATCCCAAGGCCAAGATTTCTATTTCTCATGAGAAAGACTATGTCATTGCTTTTGTCGTGATAGAATAGTATTTAATAAAAAAATAGGATGTTTTTGCCTTCCTTCAAGAAAATATGAAATGAAGAGAGATTGTTATGATAAAGTTGTCCTGTGTTTTTTAAGGAGGAAATAACGATGTCATCATTTGTATTTATTGAAGGAGAAGTGGCAACAATGCCAGATTTTGAAGTGCTTCATTCTATTCATGATGATGCACTTATGCATATTAGAGTAAGACGTCCATTTGACGATGTCCCAGGAAGAAGAGAATATGATTTAATTCCGGTAACGATGTGGAATGGTATTGGCTGTGAAATTCGTGATCGTTTTGAGATAGGTGATCGTATTAAGATTACTGGACGTTTACTGAATGTTGAGAAACAGCCACTCTATGAACATTATCATGTCATGATTGTACGTGCACATGAATATGAAAAATTAGAATAAAGAGAAAGGTGTGAGTTATTTGATTGATCAGTCACTCATAAGAAATTTCTCGATCATTGCCCATATTGACCATGGTAAATCTACGCTTGCCGATCGTATCTTGCAGTTAACAGGTACGGTCGCTGATCGTGATATGAAAAACCAGATTTTAGACGATATGGATCTTGAGAGAGAAAGAGGAATTACAATTAAGCTGAATGCTGTTCAGCTTACTTATAAAGCGAAGGATGGTAAAACATATCTTTTACATTTGATTGATACGCCTGGCCATGTCGATTTTTCCTATGAAGTTTCGCGTTCGCTTGCCGCTTGCGATGGAGCAGTACTTGTCGTTGATGCAACACAGGGTGTCGAAGCGCAAACATTGGCTAATGTTTATCTTGCACTTGATAATAATCTGGAAATCCTTCCTGTTATCAACAAGGTGGACTTGCCTAGTGCGGATGTGGAACGCGTTAAAGAAGAAATTGAAGATGTCATTGGCTTGGATGCTCAAAATGCCCCATGCATATCTGCAAAGACGGGATTAAATGTCGATGAAGTGCTTGAAGATATTGTGAAGAATATACCAGCACCAACTGGATCAATCAATAACCCTACGCAAGCTTTAATTTTTGATAGTTACTATGATAGTTATCGTGGTGTTATTGTCATTGTAGCTGTTAAAGATGGTTCAATTAAGGTTGGCGATCATATTCACTTTATAGCGACAGATGCCACATATGAAGTAACTGAGGTAGGAGTGCGTACACCTCGTGAAATAACGAAAGATGAGCTTGTTACAGGTGAGGTTGGCTGGATTGCGGCAAGTGTCAAGGATATCAAGGATGTGCATGTCGGTGATACGATCACAACATTAGAAAATCAATCGAAGACAGCTTTGCCAGGATATCGTCGTATGAATCCAATGGTCTATTGCGGTCTCTATCCTGTTGATAATGCGCGCTATAAGGATTTGCGAGATGCCCTGGAGAAGATTTCACTTTCTGATTCAGCACTTACCTATGAACCAGAAACATCTCAGGCTTTAGGCTTTGGTTTTAGATGTGGCTTCTTAGGCTTATTACATATGGATGTTATTCAGGAAAGACTAGAACGTGAATTCGATCTTGATTTGATTGCGACAGCACCATCAGTAATCTATCGTATTGTAAAGCGTGATGGATCATATACATCCATTGATAACCCAGCAAGCATGCCTGATCCAGGAACATTTGACCATATTGAAGAACCATATGTCAAAGTATCCATCATGACGCCTGATGACTATATTGGAGCAATCATGGACTTATGTCAGAATAAGCGTGGGGAATATGTTGATATTGAATATTTGGATGATTCAAGACGTGAGGTTATCTATAATATGCCTTTATCAGAAATTATTTTTGATTTCTTTGACAAATTGAAATCAAGTACCAAGGGCTATGCTTCTTATGACTATGAACTTATTGGCTATCGTGAAAGCGATTTAACAAAGATGGATATTCTTTTAAATGGTGAGGTTGTAGATGCCTTGTCGACTATTGTTTATCGTCAGTTTGCGAGAACAAGAGGCAATGCGATTTGCGTAAAGCTTAAAGAGCTTATTCCAAAACAGCAGTTTGAAATTCCTGTTCAAGCGGCTCTTCAGGGTAAAATCATTGCCCGTACGAATATTAAAGCAGTTCGTAAGAATGTCCTCGCTAAATGTTATGGTGGCGATATATCACGTAAGAAAAAGCTGCTTGAAAAGCAAAAAGAAGGTAAGAAACGCATGAAAGCAGTTGGCTCTGTTGAAATCCCACAGGAAGCCTTTATGGCCATCCTTTCAGTAGATGAATGATGACTCATTCATCTTTTTCTATTTTTAAGAAAGGTGAAATTATGTGAAAAAGTAGTCTTAATTTACTTTAAGAAATATTTCATATATAATACATTAGCGAGGTGAGTGTATGCCTAAAAGACCGAGAATTCGATTTAGGGGTCAGAAAGAGGCAAATCAGGAAGTAGGTAATGTTTTAGGTAATGTTATCAAGCGAAGATACTATATTGTCATTGGCTTTGTACTGACGGTTGCTGTTATCTTTGCCTTGCGCTTATTTGTCTTGCAGATTTCTAAAAAAGATTTTTATAATGCTAAATTAGAACAATATCAGACCAATACATTCCAGGTTGATGCATTGCGTGGTGAGATTGTCGATCGTAATTATACTAAGCTTGCTTACAATGAAAATGTTGTATGTGCAACATATTATGCTGTCAACAATATGAAAGATAAGGAAATTGATGCCATTGTCAAATTCTTAATGGAGCATGTTAATGTTGATATCTCTGATGTCACAAAGCGAGAGAAGAAGGATTATCTGATTATGAAAGATAAGAAATTCGCAACATCTCTTGTTACAGAGCAGGAACGTAAAGCTCTTGCTAAGGATGAAAATGGTGATCGTAAGATCTATAACTTACAGATTAAACGTATGACCGATGATATTGTCAATAAGCATCTTTCTGATAATGATGTCAAATATTACAAGCTTTATTATGCTATCAAGCGTTGTACATCTGGTTCAACCATCTTGCTTGAAGGCATAAGTGTTGAGGAAGCAAGTATTATTGGTGAGAATTCTGATTTATTGCGTGGAGTACGTGTGACAAGTGACTGGAAGAGAAACTATACATTTGGTTCCAATTTTAAACAAGTTTTGGGTAATGTCACAACCAAGAAACAAGGTCTTCCAGCAACAACTAAGACTGAACTTCTTGCTTTGGACTATAACAATGATTCGCGTGTTGGTACATCAGGGCTTGAGACAGAATATGAGAATATTCTGTCAGGCGATTCTTCAACTTATCAGCTGACTTACAATAAGGATGGTTCGCCAGTTATTAAGAAGAAAACACCAGGATCCAATGGCTTGAATTTGCAGCTTACGATTGATAGTGAACTGCAGGAGAAGGTTGGTCAGTATATTGAGAACGAACTGAAATCCCATACAGGAGAGAAGTGGAATAATCATATTTACTGTATTCTAATGCGACCAAAGACTGGTGAAGTGATTGCTATGGCTGGTAAAGAAAGACAGAAGGATGGCCAGATTGTTGATTATGCTGCCGGTAACTACTTGAATGCCTATGCTGTTGGTTCTTCATTTAAGCCAGCAACTCTATATACATGCTTTAAAAATCATGTCATTAATGCAAACCATTATGAAGTTGATGATGCAAGCGGTTTAAAAGTAAAGGGAACACCTACCAAATATTCTCACAACAAAGTTGGCTGGGGAAGTATCAATGAAGTGACGGCCTTAGCTTATTCTTCAAACGTCTATATGATGAAGATCATCATTAAACTTGGCGGTGGTAACTATGTTTATAATGGTCCTTTGAGACTAAAGAAGGATGCTTATAAGCTATTAAGAAATGGTGCTAGTGAATTAGGACTTGGTGTCAAGAGTGGCATCGATATTCCTAATGAATCGTTGGGTTATCGTGGTAAACCATTAAACGTAGGTAAAATTCTTGACTTCTCAATTGGTCAGTATGATACATATACAAATATGCAATTAGCAACCTATACATCTACGCTTGCCAATATGGGTGTGAAGATACGTCCACATTTGCTTAAATCAACATATACAGTTGATAGTGAAGGAAATAATGTGACGCAAAGTAAGTTCAAGACAAAGGTGATTGATGATGTCTCGAGTGAGAAGATTGCTTTTGAACAGATAAAAAAAGGTATGCAGGCGGTAACAAGCTGGGGAACGATGAAGAGCGTCTTTAGTGGCTTGCCTTATGAGATGGCTGGTAAATCTGGTACAGCTCAGGTCTTTGTCACAAAAACACGTTCCGTACCAAACCATATGATTATTGCTTATGGTCCTACAGCCGATCCACAGATTGTCTGCACGGTCATCGTTGAGCAGCAGGATAACAATAACTCAGCTCCTGGCCTGGCACGTTATGCAGTTGATGAATATTTCAAGAAATATGGCTATGGCGCAAATGCAAAAGTCGATTAATTGTGAATTTAAGTTCTTTTGTATGGCTTAGGGTTAGAATTTAAAGCTAGTATATTTCAATAGTGTTGAAATAATGCTAGCTTTTTTGTATTCACTATGCTATTATAGGTAAGCAAACTTATGGAGGTACAATCTAATGAGAGAAAATATCATTTATAAATGTACTGAATGTGGTGAAGAAAACTACATTGGTACTAAAAACAAAAGAACTCATCCTGGTAGAGTTGAAATCAAGAAATACTGCCCAAGATGTAATAAGAAAACAGTTCATAGAGAAAAGAAATAAGCCATATCAGGCTTATTTTTTTGTGGATTATGAAAATTGAACGTTTAGTATTAGGGGCAATAGAAGAAAACTGCTATATCATTTATCTTGATGATGGCTGTATCATTGTTGATCCAGGAACCAATGATGTTCTTCACTATTGCAGAGAAAAACAATTACATGTTACGGATATTTTATTGACCCATGGGCATTATGATCATATTGGTGGTGTTGATGCTCTTGTTGAGGCTTATGGTGCGATTGTTCATGCTACAAAGGATACAATGCGTGTTGTAAAAGATGAGGTTTTGAATTTGTCTTTTAGACATCAGCCTCTTATATTACAATCAGAGATTGACATTGTTGATGATGATATAGTTATCAATAATGAAAAATTACATGTATATCATACACCTGGTCATGTCACTGGTAGCTGTTGCTATCTTTTTGAAAAAGAGAAGATCATGTTTAGTGGTGATATGCTGTTTGCTGGAAGTGTTGGCCGTGTTGATTTTCCTGGCTCATCAGTAGAGGATATGCGTAAGTCGATTGCCTTGCTTAAGAGTCTTGATTTTAATTGTACAGTAGCACCAGGACATGGTGATTCAACAACACTACAGGAAGAACAAAAGTACAATCCCTACTTTCAATAGGATGCTTGCATCCTATTTTACTTTATTATTAGCATGTTTTATGCTACACTACCAAAGAATAAAGGAGGTAGTCTATGAGTTTACAAACACGAATTTGGATTACTGGAGCAGGAGGACGCTTGGGGTCAGCTTTAGTGAAACATTTTGATCACAATACTGATTATGAAATTCTTATGAGCGATACGGATGTCCCTGTAGAAGATGAAAAGCAGGTTATTCGCTTTGCAAATCTCAATCACCCAGATGTCATTATCAATTGTGCGGCATTATCGGATGTTGAATATTGTGAAAAGAATCCTGATGAAGCCTATAAAATTAATGCAATTGGAGCAAGAAATGTGGCTGTAGCAGCCCGTATGATTAATGCAAAGCTTATTCATATTTCTACAGATGATGTCTTTAATGGCGTTAATGAAGAAGCACATAATGAGTTTGAAATACCAAATCCTGTTACTGTCTATGGTAAAAGTAAGCTTGCTGGTGAAACGCTTGTTGAACGATTAACGGATAAGCATGTCATTGTCAGAAGCAGCTGGCTTTATGGCAAGAATTATGATTTGGTTGAACAAGCCATTCTTAAAGCAAAACGTCATGAAAATATTATTATTCCTAAACAGGAATATTCGACACCTACTTCAACTAGAAGTCTGGTCAATTTTATAACGACTTTAATAGGTTTACATGAATATGGATTATTCCATGCTTCTGATCGTGGAAGCTGTTCACGAAAGGAGTTCTTTGAAACAGTTTTAAAGAAGGCAAACTTAGACGCTAAGGTAAAAGTAGCTAAAGATCAGGAGGCAAGACCTGCTTATTCTGTGCTTGATAACATGATGCTTAGAATTACTGGTATTTATGCAATGCCTGAATGGGAAGATGATCTTGATGCATATCTTGAACGTTTAAGAGATAGAGGTGTCCTATGAAAAAAGAAAAGAAAATAGGTTTAACAACAATGATTTTCATTGCCCTGATACTTGGTGCTGTAACAGGTGTTATTATCAATCTTACTTTGTCTTCAAGTAAGTTCGTGATGGACTATGTTGTTAATGGGGCTTTCTATATTGTCGGACAAGGCTTTATTCGTGGCATGCAGATGCTCGTTGTACCACTTGTTTTTTGCTCAATAGTATGTGGTGCTGCTGCAATTGGTGATACAAAGACACTTGGTAAAGTCGGCTTGAAGACAGTTATGTTCTATATGGCAACAACAGTCCTGGCAGTGACATTAGCTTTAGGCGTAGCCAATGTTATTAATCCTGGAAAGGGTGCTAATCTTGCTAAAATGATGACTGCTGCAAAGGCGGCGGGATCGACTGTGGGCAAGACAACAACTTCAACAAGTGCTGTTGATACTATTTTAAATATTATTCCTACAAATCCTATTCAGGCACTTGCTAATGGGGATATGCTAGCCATTATTTTCTTCGCATTACTTATCGGTATTATTCTTGCAAAACTTGGAGAGAGAGTTCAGCTGATGACGAACTTCTTCTCACAAGGGAATGATATTATGATGGAAATGACAATGATGGTAATGAAAGTTGCACCAATTGCTGTATATTGTCTTATCGCAAGAACATTCTCATCAATGGGCTTCTCTGTTATTATCTATATGCTGAAATATGTTATAGCTGTTTTGATAGCATTGTTATTGCAAGGCTTTGGGGTTTATCAGATTCTCTTGTTCATCTTTACAAGACTGAATCCATTCAAGTTCATTAAAAAGTTCTTCCCCGTCATGGCATTTGCCTTCTCAACAGCTACTTCTAATGCAACAATCCCATTATCAATCGAAACACTAGAAGAGAAAATTGGTGTAAGTCGTAAGATTTCATCATTCACTATTCCACTAGGAGCAACGGTCAATATGGATGGAACTTCCATTATGCAGGGTGTTGCTGTAGTCTTTGTTGCGCAGGCTTATGGCATTACTTTAACACCAATGAATATGCTGACAGTTATAGCGACAGCTACATTGGCATCAATCGGTACGGCTGGTGTGCCTTCAGTTGGATTGATTACGCTGACAATGGTATTCAATTCAGTAGGTCTTCCTGCAGCAGGTATCACATTAATTATGGGTATTGATAGAATTCTTGATATGGCAAGAACTGCAGTAAATATTACTGGTGATGCTGTTTGTACAACTATTGTTGCATATCAGAATGATGCAGTTGATAAAGAGGTTTACAATAAGGCGATACCAAATAAGTAATACAATTCAATAATATTGATTTCACAAGGTATGGAGAAAACTCCATGCCTTTTTTCGTTTTTTGAAAAAAGTTAAATTTAGGTGAGAAAAATCTACTTTTTTTGCGAATAAATATATAGAGGGTAGAAAGGAAGGATGCTCATGAAACAGCTCTTAAAAATTGAATGGAATGAAAATATCATTGTTAAAGAAAAGAAACAGCTTGATGAACAGAAAATGATGCAAAGTATTGCATTAGGTATTACGAATTTGCTTGTGGATCAGCAAGTCGATATCGAAGATGTGGATAGCGTCATAAGGCAATATCGCAAAATAGAGGCAATAGGAGCCTTGGCATGCTATTTACGTTATCATGATAGCTTTGAGGGATGCTATTTATTTGAAGAATATGATCTTGAATATCAGGCGGTGGATATTCTTCTTTATGAAGAAAATGGTTTCTACAAAGTGAAGGTCAACAATGATGAAACAGATGTCAAATTAGCAGTTATTATTTATGCAATTGTTATTGCAAAAAGTTTGTCAGCTAAGAATCAGCAATTATTGCTTTTTTCACTTTATTGCTTATTTTTTGAACAAGGTGGCGATGAAAATGGATGAACTCTTTGAAAAAATCATCTTTCATGCCCTAAAACGACATGCAACAGATGTTCATATGAAAATTGATCAGCAGCTTGATATAGAGTTCAGGGTGCTTGGCAAGCTTGAACACTATGCCAGCTATGAAATAGATATTGGCCATAAAATTATGAATTATATCAAATATAAGTCATTTATTAATGTTAACTACAAGCTTTTCCCTCAGACAGGTGCATTTCATTATTTTATTGACAACCATATCTATTTCCTGCGCGTTTCCTTTTTACCAGGGGAACATTTTGAGTCGATTGTTATTCGTATTCTCAATAATCATGAGAAACTGACTATTAATGAATTGTCGCTTGTCAAGGAGTTCAGTGGCTTCCTCGCATCAATATGTCGCCAGACATCAGGACTTTTCCTTGTCTCAGGAGCAACGGGAAGTGGCAAGAGCACAACGCTTTATGCAATGCTTGATCGTCTGATTGAAATGGGAGGCAAGAATATAGTGACGCTTGAAGACCCAATTGAAATGGTTAAGGAACATTGCTTACAAATCGAGATGAACGAAGATCTTGGCATCAATTATCATGACTCACTCAAACAGATTCTTCGGCATGATCCTGATGTGATAATGATTGGAGAAATCCGTGATGAGAAGACGGCTTCTTTGGCTATTACATGTGCACTTACAGGACATCTTGTTTTGAGTACAATTCATGCCTCAACAGCTTTGCTTGTCATTAAACGTATGCTGAATCTTGGCGTGAGTGAAACAGATCTTGAAGATGTCCTGATTGGGATTGTCTCGCAGAAGATTAAATATGACTTGAAAAGAAAGCGTGTCATCATTTTGCCAGAAATGATGAGCCGTAAAGCTATCATGCAATATTTACATCATGATGATTTTAGCTATCAGACATTTAAGCAGTCAGCATTAAGTTTAATCGCAGAGAAGAAATGTGATTCATATATTTTAAAGGATGAGCTTAATGAACAATGATTATCTCTTTTTAGAAAATCTTTATCAGCTTCTTGAACAAGGATATGGCATTGAGGAGACTCTGCTTTTGTGTAAGGAAATTACACATCATCATAATGCTGATGCAATTAATATTAAGCTTAAGGAAGGAATTGATTTTAAGGATGCTATTCTTGAATGTGATTTTCCAAAACAATTTCTGGAGTTCTTTGAGTTCTTTGCCATGCGTCTGACAATTAGTGCCGCTATTCGTAATGCCTTAGCAATAACACAGACACTTGAAAAGACGAAGAAGGATTTAATTGCCAAGATGACTTATCCACTTATCCTGATGAGCTTTCTTGTCATGTTTTGCCTCTTTTCTACGTTTGTGCTTTTTCCGCAGGTCAATGCCTTATTTGCCTCGTTTTCGATTCAAAAAAGTATTCTCTTTAGAGTATTAATAGGCTTAATGCAGCTGATTCCTCTATTGTTTATCTTGCTGGTTATTATTATTGTTGCGTTTTTTCTACGGTTTGTGAGAGCCTTGAAGCACAAGAATTATCGTATTATTGAACGATACTTACATACAAAGCTATTAAGGCGTTTTATTCAGAAATATTTTACTTTGAAATTTGCGATTTACTTTAATGAGATTATGAAAGATCGCATGGATGCCAATACAATTATCTACTTGTTAAATGAAACAATGGTAAGAAGTGATATTAAAATTATGATTTATGAGATTTATAGTCGAATTGATGAAGGTGAAGCGTTTGAGGATATTATTGAAGACTTTGAATATTTTGATCGACTCTTTGTGATTATGTATAAGATGTATTTGCAGTCACCAAAAGAGATCAAAGATCTCTCGGGATATATCGATGTAGTAAGACGAGAAATGGATATGGCAATAAGTAAGTTTATTAGATATTTGATTCCAACGGTATACTCCTTTGTTGCGTTTTTTGTGATTGTTGTTTATATTGCAATCATTTTACCAATGATGAATGTGATAGGAGAAATTTAAATGATAGAAGTAGTAAAAGTTATAGCTGATGATGTTGGAGGTTTTTGTATTTCCGATATTCAGAATGATGAAATATTAAAGGATTGTTTTTTACGTCAGTATAAAAAGCTTGTTTGGCTTATTGATGATATGGGACAATATGCAGTGCTTTTTAGGCATTTGTTTAAAATGATGCTCTATGCTGAAGTCTATCGTAATGAGGGAAAGCTTATAGATTTCAAAGGAATTTTTCTTGGTGATGATGTTGTGTTTGTGGATTTGATGAATGAGGATGCATTATCTGATCTTGATGAAGAACAAATCTTCTTTTTGGGCGGGCTTCTGCTTGGGGCGATGCCTGTCGATGTTCAAAATGCTATTGTTTTTGAGCTACATTCTTATTATGTGGATGTAATGAGTAAGAATCTGGAGCGTGATGAGCATGAAATCGCTGATTTATGTTAGCATGGATCAAGACAGTGTTTGTGTTGGTAAGAATCCAGACTGGGATGACCTAAATCCCGTCAAGATGACTGTCTTATCAGTCGAACATTTGCTAAAAAAGAGCGAGGATCAGGCATATGTGGATGTGCTGATGAATGCATTTTCATTAGGACGCTGGTTAAGGGACCATTGTGACTGTCAAAGACATTACTTGTTTAAAAATGGCATCATAGAAATGACAGAAGGGGAGATGGAAGTTATTTATGATGGCAATAAGATTGCCTTAAAGGGCTATCTAAATCACACTCAGCAAGAAAGCTTCCTGACGATTGCTTGTGCAAGTATTATTGCGACAGGCTTATCGGAAATACAAACTTGTATTGCACAAAGTTATCTCATGCATCATTATGCAAAGAAAGAAGAGGTTAAAGATGATGAAAAACAAGGGGTTTACACTCATTGAAATGATTTTCTGTATTTCTGTTATTCTTGTGATACTGTTGCTTGTTATCCCTTATGTGACTAATAAAAATAGAATAGTCAAGGACAAGGGCTGCCAAGCACAAATAGAAGTCGTGAATTCACAAATTATCCTTTATGAAATTGAACATGAACAGCTTCCAACAAGCATTTCCCAGCTTACAAGCGGTTCGACACCTTACCTGACAGAGAAGCAGGCTGTATGCCCAAATGGCAAAAGCATCTATATCAGTGATGGTCAGGCCTATGTTAGCAAATAGAAAGGGATTTACACTTGTTGAAATGATCTTTGTTTTAGCTATTACAGTAATCATTTCATCAATTACATTGACTTTCAGAAAGCCTAAGGCGAGTGCACAGGCACAAATAGCGTTGGTTACACACGCCTTTCAATTAGCAAGAAGTCAAGCCATGGTCAAGCATGAGACTGTTAAAGTTGTTTGCGACAGCAATTGTGTTGAAATCAGCAGTAATCAGTTCGAGAAAGAAGTCGTTTTAGCGAATGATTATCAATTCCTCAATCATTACCAGTTTACATTTAATGCTTCCGGACATATCAAGATTGCTAAAACAATCAGACTTAGCTCGCCGGGAAAAATCTATGAATTTGTTTTTCAGTTAGGAAGTGGTGCGTTTTATGTCAAGTAAGGGAAGTACTATGATTGAAGCGCTTTTCGCCTTTATGATTTTCTGCTCTGTACTCGTTGGAATGATTTCTTTACAAGCTAGCCTAAATCGTTCTTACCAAAGAGTATTGCATGCCAATAGTCATCAGGTGGAAGAAGAAATAACGAAGCAGTATGGAGGTGACCTCCCATATATAATCGAAAAGGTTTTACGCTCGTAGAAATGTTATTAGCACTTTCAATTACGATTCTGATCACTTCGACTGCTTATGGCATGATAAGGTCTTTAAAGATGCCTGAAGTAAAAATTGATAGTGATCTTTCCATTGGAACAAAACAACTTTCCGACTATCTCATGACGGCTAAGATTGAAAGCTACCACAATGGAATTGTCTATAAAGACAAAGATGGAAAGGAATTCCATATTGAATTGAGTGATCATCGGCTTGTTAAAACGCCGGGCTATGAAACACTGCTCTATGATGTTGATGACGTAGCTTTTTTTGAAAACAATCGTTTTCTTCTCATGAAGGTGCGTCGTGGCAAACGAGAATACCGTTATCTTATTGCTGATCTGTATGAAAAGAGTGAAAAGGAAAATGAAGAAGAAAAGCAGGAAGGTCAAACTGAGCAATCAACAAGGTAGTGTTCTAAATGTTACATTAATGATTTTTATCATTGTTGTTATGAGTCTCTTAATGACAAGCCGTATTTATGCGGATTTATTTGCTTTTCATAAGGATGAAGTAAAACTTAATGAACAAAGGCAAATACAGATTTATTTAAAGCGCTATTTTCGTGAAACAATGGATACTAATTTATTGCTGAGTGATGATTTTACAGTAAACAATACGCGTATTCATTATACTGTTGATGATATGTGGTCGTACTATTTGATTGATTGTGACATATCCGATAATCAAAATAGATATCGATTTGAAATGCATATCAGCACAAAAGATTTATCAGTGATAGAATTTAAGTATCTTTCATAGAAGAATATCTCAAATTACAAGAGGATTTCTATTTTACAAGTGTAAGCAGTTTTGTTATAATTTATTCGGTTTTTTAGAAAGGAGCTATAAAATGATTAGTGTTGGTGATTTAAGACCAGGAACTACTTTCCAGTATGATGGAAATCTTTATATTGTTTTAGACTATTCACATAATAAGACTGCTCGTGCAGCTGCTAATATCCGTGTAAAAATGAAGAACTTAAGAACAGGTTCGACAACTGAAATTACATTTGGCGGAAATGCTAAGGTCGAAAGAGCAACTGTTGAAAAGCGTAAAATGCAATATCTTTATGATAATGGCGGCATGCTCGTATTCATGGATAATGAAACATATGACCAGATTGAAATTCCTGCTGACCGCTTGAAATGGGAACAGAATTTCATGAAAGCAAGTGACGAAGTTGAAGTTACTTCTTTCGAAGGTGAAGTTTTAGGTGTTGCATTGCCTGTAAATGTTCCATTTAAAGTAATTGAAACTGAACCTGCTGTTAGAGGCGATACTGCACAGGGGGCAACTAAGTTTGCCAAGATTGAAACAGGTTTCGAAATCAAAGTACCTTTGTTTATTGAAGAAGGCGAAACAGTTATTGTCAATACAGTTGATGGTACTTACGGCGGAAGAGCTTAATTTGTAGAATCAGTCATTGAGGCTGATTCTTTTTTGCCTTGTATTGTGACAATTTTTCTTATACAATATAAAGGTAGAAGGAAGAGGTAAAGTTATGGCACATAATGAATACTATACATACAAAGAAAGTCCAATTAATGGCGATATCATGATGAGTGTCCAGGTCTTTGATATCATTGCAAAAGAAGTCATCAATGAAGACAAAGATGTAAGCCTAGATACTTCAAAAGGTTTTTCAATCAATGGATCTAAACGTCTTGTAAATGCACGTATTGATGATAATAACGTAACAATAACTTTACACATTAAAGTGAAATATGGTGTAAAAGTTACACGTAAAGTAAAAGATCTACAGAAAGCTATTGCTGCTGCAGTAAAAGATATGTGTAATGTTGATGTGAAATCTATTGATATTAATGTAGAAAGTATTGAGTTCTAAAAGCAAGACAGTTTATCTTGCTTTTCTTTTTGTGTATTGATATGACTTTTATGCATTAATATGGTATTATAATGAATAGAAATTTGGAGGTTTTTGAAAATGGAAAAAACGATCAGACAATATGCTAGACAGAAAGCAATTTTCTGTGTTTATCAGAATTTATTGATTGATGCTTCATTAGAGGATTTATTGCATTTTATTGATTTGGATCCAGAGTTAAAAGATGGATATTCAGCAAAGAAATTTGCTGTGCGACTTGTCAAAACGGTATTAGAGAATAAAGAGAATTATATTGTTCTCATTAGCAAAGAATTAAAGAAAGGCTGGACTTTTAATCGTCTTTCTTATATGGAACAGGCTATTTTGCTTGTTGCAACATGTGAACTTGCAGATAGTGAGCTTGATAAGCGTATTATTATTAATGAAGCTGTTATTAATGCTAAGGAATTCTGTGATGAAGATTCCTATAAGTTTATTAATGGGGTACTCAACGAGGTTATCTAATGAAACCCATTAGTGTTCATGCTCTTAATGGCTATGTGAAGGCATTGTTTGATCGTGATTTTCGTTTACAGGACATAACTGTCCGAGGAGAAATATCAAACTACCGGCCACATCCAAGTGGGCATATGTATTTTACTTTGAAAGATGAGAAAGCGGCAGTCAATGCGATTATGTTTGCTTCCTATGCAAAAAAGTTACCTTTTCGTGCTGAAAATGGCATGAAAGTGATTGCCCATTGCCATGTTTCGGTTTATGAAAAAACTGGCGTATATCAGCTCTATATTGATGCAATGCAGGAAGATGGCCTTGGTGATCTGGCTGTAAAATATGAGGAGCTTAAGTTAAAGTTGCTTAAGGAAGGACTGTTTGATGAAGCACATAAAAAGCCCATACCACGCTTTCCTAAAAACATTGCTGTACTTTCAGCAAAACAGTCAGCAGCTTTGCAGGATGTTTTAAGAACTATTAAGCAGCGATTTCCAAGCGTCCCAATTTATATCTTTCCTATTCCTGTACAAGGTAAGGATGCTTATAAGCATATTATTGCAATGCTTAAAGCAGTCGATAAGGCTAGACCATCTACAATCTTGCTTTGTCGGGGCGGCGGTTCCATCGAGGATTTATGGAACTTTAATGAGGAAGAACTTGTTCGCTGCATTTATCAGCTTCAGACTCCTATTATTACTGGCGTCGGACATGAGACAGATACAACACTTGTTGATTTTGTAAGTGATTTGCGTGCAGCAACACCTACGGCAGCAGCAGTGGCATCGGTTCCCGATGCCAAAGAACTAAGTAATAATGTTCTAATGAAAAAGAAACGTCTGCACGCCCTAATGAGTTATCAGTTAGAAAATAAAAAAACGATTTTACAGCATGTCTTGAACTCCTATGTTTTTAAGAATCCTGGCTATCTCTATGAAAATGAATTGCTTCATCTTGCCCATAACCGTGATGCTTTAGGGCATTTAGGAGAAAAGCTCATAACTGATAGACAAGATAGCTTACAAAGAAATAAACAAAAGCTTATACAGCTTTCTCATGATTTTATAAATAACAATAATAGTATCATTCAGAACAAGAAGGCAGCATTACAACTGCAGATGACACGCTACACAAAGAATGAGGAATATCGCTTAGCTAGAAATAGTGATAATCTCCAGACATTCATTCAAGACTATTTGAAAGAAGAAAGACACCATTATCTAGCTTCAGTTACCAAGTTAGATCTTGTTAGTCCTTTAAAAATTCTTAATCGTGGTTACAGCATTGTTTTAAAAAACAATCAGGTTATAGAGCATGCAAGTCAATTGTCAAGTGGCGATCATGTTGCTATTGAATTTGCGGATGGCCGAAAAAAAGCTATTATTGGATAGAGGTTATTATGGATAAAAATATGACATATGAACAAGCAATGAATCGACTTGATGAGATCATTAAGATTCTTGAAGAAAATAAAGCAACACTTGATGAAAGCATAACTCTCTATGAAGAGGGAATAGAGCTAGCTAAGCTATGTGACAGCAAGTTGAAGAGTATTGAAGATCGTGTTGTCAAGATTTATGAAAATGGTGGCATGCAGACATATGAAGGTGATTCTAATGAAACAAATGATAGAGGAAATCAATAGCCATCTTGAAATATTGCTGAACAAGCCAAAAGATGGTGCTGTTAAAGAAGCTATGAAATATTCTGTCATGGCTGGTGGCAAACGCTTGAGACCAGTATTATTATTAAGTGCTCTTAAGGCATATGGCTACCCTTACCAAGAATATCTGGATGTTGCCTGTGCAATCGAGATGATTCATACTTATTCACTCATTCATGATGATTTACCAGCCATGGACAATGATGATCTAAGAAGAGGGCGTCCTACTTGTCACAAGCAGTTTGATGAAGCAACAGCAATTCTTGCTGGTGATGGCTTATTAAATGAGGCAATGAATGTCATTATGCAGTCATCTATTGAAGACCATTTAAAAGTTCAGCTTGCCTCACTTTTATTTAAATCTTCAGGCGCTTCTGGCATGATCTATGGTCAACAGCAGGATATGTATTATGAAAATCATCAGGCTAGTCTAAAAGAATTAGAAGATATTCATCACTATAAAACTGGATGTCTGATTGCTGCACCACTAGAAATGGCAGGTATAGTTGTGGGTAAGGAGCAGGAAGCACTTCGTACGTTGGGCTTTCATTTAGGATTAGCTTTTCAAATTCAGGATGATATCCTTGACGTCACAAGCGACAGTGCTACTTTAGGAAAAACAGCAGGCAGCGATATAGAAAACGGGAAATCAACCTATGTCTCACTGCTAGGTCTAGAAAAATCTAGAGAATATGCAAATGAATTATTTAAGCAATGCTTAGAGGATATTTATGGAATGACTTGTAACCACGGCATAATGATTGATTTGCTGGAAAAGGTAATAAAAAGGGTGAACTAACTTGAAAATTGAAGAGATAGAAAATTCAAAATTTTTAAAATCAATGACAACAGAAGAACTGAGTGATCTATCTCAGGATATTCGCTCATTTATCATGAATTCTGTTGCAAAAACAGGAGGACACTTTTCTAGTAATTTAGGAATTGTAGAACTGACTGTTGCCTTGCATTATGTATTTGATTTTCCAAAAGATAAAATAGCTTTTGACGTAGGCCATCAATCCTATGTCCATAAGATTCTTTCAGGCCGGGCAAAGGATTTTCCTGATTTAAGAAAGTTTGGCGGTATTTCTGGCTTTCAGAAACGCAAAGAGAGTGCATATGATTGCTGGGAAGCAGGTCATTCTTCAACAGCCATTTCTGGTTCAATCGGAATTGCTACGGCAAGAGACTTGAACAAAGAAGATTATCAGGTCATCGCTGTTGTCGGCGATGCCGCAATGATGTCTGGTGAGTCATTTGAAGCTTTAAACTATCTTGGAACATGTAAGCATAAAGTGATTGTTATTCTTAATGATAACAATATGTCAATCACTAAGAATGTTGGCGGCCTTTCCAATATGCTTTCCGAAATCAGGGTATCAGAGAAATATAAAAATGCCCGTAATAACTATGTGACATTTATGAAGAAAAGCAAGACTGGTGAACGTGTCTATGAAGTAACTAAGAAGATGAAAGATGCTGTCAAGGATCATATACTTGATGAGTCTGTTTTTACAAAGCTTGGTTTAGATTATTTAGGACCTATTGATGGCCATAACATAGAAGAATTGATTTCAACACTGAATACGGCAAAAGATTATGACCATAGTGTTATAGTCCATGTTGAAACAATAAAAGGTAAAGGCTATGAAAAAGCTGAAAATGACAAGATTGGACTATATCATGGTGTTAAGCCATTTAATCTAGAAAAAGGTATTGTGCCAGTCATTCATAACAAACATCAAAGCTGGAGTGAAGCAATTGCCAATCATGTGGAATACCTAATGGGCAAGCATGATGATATATGTGTGATAACACCAGCAATGATAACCGGCAGTGCGCTAAATAAAATCTTCAAGCATTATCCTGATCGTAGTTTTGATGTTGGTATTGCGGAAGAACATGCGATGACTTTTGCTGCTGGACTTGCTATTAGTCATAAGTTTCCTTTCCTATCCATCTATTCTTCATTTTCCCAACGTGCCTATGATCAACTTAATCATGACATTGCACGGATGAACTTGCCTTGTTTAATTGGCATTGATCGTGCGGGATTAGTGGGTGAAGATGGCCCAACGCATCATGGTGTCTTTGATATCAGCTATATGATGCCTATTCCTAATCTAATAATCATGGCACCTCATAATCAGAAAGAAGCGGAACTGATGATTAATACAGCTTACTATCATCATGATCACCCTTATATTATTCGTTATAGCAAGAATATGATTCACAAGCATTCTGAACATCAAGATGATGTTATTGAAGTAGGAACATGGAAAGAAAAATATTTTGATGAAAATAATAAGATAAGTGTTGTTACATATGGTGATCATCTCAAAGAAGTAGCGAAGCTAATTAGAGAAAATGATTTACCAGTCAATCTGATCAATGCATGTTTTCTTAAGCCGATGGATGAAAAGATGCTTATGAAAATTGCCCAGACAAAGATTATTGTTTATGAAACGGATATGTTGATGGGGGGCTTAGGTGAAGCAATGAGTTTCTTCTATACACAACATAACTATTCTATTGAATTGCATGCAATGGGCATTGGTGATCATTATGTAACACATGGTGATGTTAGACAGTTATTAAAGGTTGAAGGATTATCCATCGATGATCTTCTGAAAAAGATTAAGGAGTGTCAAAATGGCTAAGGAACGAGTAGATGTTTTGTGTGTTGAGCAAGGACTTTTTGAATCAAGAGAAAAAGCAAAACGAGCTATTATGGCCGGCCTGGTTCACGATGATCATCAGAAATTAGACAAACCTGGTATGAAAATTCCTACTGACACAATTCTAGCTATCAAAGGTGAAAAGCTTAAATATGTCTCTCGAGGAGGACTTAAGCTAGAAAAAGCTATTTCATCATTTGATTTGGATCTGAAAGGAAAAATAATGCTTGATATAGGCTCATCTACTGGTGGCTTTACGGATTGTGCTTTACAAAATGGAGCAGTGAGAGTCTATGCGCTTGACGTTGGTACAAATCAGCTAGTCTGGAAATTGCGTAATGATGAGCGTGTTATTGTTATGGAACAAACAAACTTTCGTTATTGCACGCTTGATGATTTTAAAGAAGGTCAGCCGGAGGTAGCTTCTATTGATGTTTCATTTATCTCCCTTTCTCATATTTTTGCAGCCTTGAAAAACATTCTTGTACCTGGTGGTCATGTTGCTGCTTTGATCAAACCGCAATTTGAGGCGGGACGTGAACAAGTTGGCAAACATGGCATTGTCAAAGATAGTAAAGTGCATACTGAAGTGATTAAAAAAGTTATTGGTTATGCTATAGAGAATGGTTTCTCTATTCAAGGTTTAACATATTCACCTATAACAGGTGGGGAAGGCAATATCGAATTTTTAGGACACTTTGTTCTTGAAAAAGGAAAAGATATGCCAATTGATATTGAAAGTGTCGTTAAAGAAGCACATTATCATTTTGAAAGAGGTGAGTAACATATGCTTAAAAGTCTTTATATTTCTTCATTTGTTATTATTGATGAGATGCAGGTGGATTTTCATGAAGGCATGAGTGTCCTAACCGGGGAAACTGGTGCTGGTAAATCCATTATTATTGATGCAATTGGTCAGCTGTGTGGTAATCGATCAAGTGCTCAGCTTGTCAGACATGGCAAGGAAAAAGCTATTATTGAAGGTTTCTTTGAGATTGATGAAAATCAGGAGGCAGTAAAAGCTTTTGAAGAAATAGGTATAGACTTTGATAACGACATTATTATTCACAAAGAGATACATGCGAATGGGAAATCTACGATTAAAGTGAATTATCGTCCGGTCACAAATGCTGCATTAAAGATTATAGCGCCCTATCTTATTCATATTCATTCACAATTTGAGACACAAACAATTTTTTCTATTAAAAACCACATCACAATATTAGATCGTTTTATTGATGATGATACATTCAGAAATGACTATCTTGATTACTATCGACACTATCGTGATCTTGTAAAAAAGATTAGAGATATTAATGAAGTAGATATGAGTGATGAACGTATTGAATATTACCAATCACAATATGAAGAACTGAAGGATTTAGAATATACTGATGATGATATTGAAAATCTTGAACATGAAGCTGAAATGATGAAGAACTATGAGAAATTGAATACGCATATGCGCACATTTGATCATCTTGTCAATGACAGCCATGGAGTTCTAGAACAGTTACAGAATGCGATTGATGAATTGGAAAGTGTTAAAGATTATGATGATTTTAAAGATGATTATAATAAGCTCTATAATGAATACTATACGTTGTCCGATATTATCTCTTCATTGATGAATAGTTATGATGATATTGATTTTGATGAATATCGTTTTAATGAAATCAATGAAGAATTATTCAAGATTCAAAGATTGCAGCGTAAATATGGCTATAGCATGAAAGCTATTTATGAAGCTCGTGATGAGCTTAAAGAAAAAATTGATGCTAGTCTGCATCGTGATGAGGTTCTTGAAGAACTAGAAGAACAAAAAGATCATTACTATAATCTTGCTTTGAACAAGGCCAAGCAATGGCATCAGCAAAGAATGGAATATGCCTTAGAATTTGAAAGTCTTATTCAACAGCAATTAGTTGATCTCTATTTGGATAAAGCGCAGTTCAAGGTTGATTTTGAAGAAACAGAGTTAAGTAAAGAAGGCATTGATAAGGTTGTCTTTAAGGTTTCCATGAATGCCGGCCAGGCTTTTACACCTCTTAATGAATCAGCATCCGGTGGTGAAATATCACGTGTGATGCTAGCAATTAAGATTATTACCTTGAATCAGGCATTTGTTGATACGGTTATCTTTGATGAAGTTGATACTGGAGTTAGTGGGAAAGTCGCTGATGCGATTGGGCGCAAGATGGAGGAGCTTTCCAAAAACAAGCAGGTCATTTGTATTACGCATTTGCCACAAGTTGCAGTTCATGCATTGAATCATTATGTCCTCAATAAAGAGAGCGAGGATAATGAAACATATACAAGCATCCAGCAAGTGATTGGTGAAAATCGTATTAAAGAGATTGCTAAATTGCTATCTGGTGATAGTATTACAGAAGAAGCACTCAATAATGCACGTAGCTTATTAGTTCATAATTAGAAGTGCATTGTTGAGGAAATTAAAGATTACATATTATCTGCATTCATCCCATGGCCCTTAGGCTATGGGATGAATGGCGTCACTATATTGCAAGATATTTAATGCCGATTATTTTAAAGTATTTGGCTTAGATCAAGTGATAGAAACAAGGGGGATTATTATGCGTGTGATATTTCATATTGATTTAAATGCTTTCTATGTATCATGTGAACTTATAAAGCATCCAGAACTCAAAGGGATGCCTGTTGTCATTGCTCATGATTCAAAGCGTTCTGTTGTTTCAACAGCTAGCTATGAAGCAAGAAAACTTGGAATTCATTCAGCCATGCCCCTTTATATGGCCAAAAGTAAATGTCAGAACCTTGTTATTATAGAGCCACATTTTGATTATTATCATGAACTATCACATAAGTTTTTTACCATTATTAAAAAATATAGCCCCTATTTAGAGATTGCTTCGATAGATGAGGGTTATCTGGATTTATCGGAACGTATTACCAAGACACATGAACAACCCTATGGTATAGCTTTAGCCATCCAAAAAGAAGTCTATGAAACATTAGGATTGTCTTGTTCAATAGGCATTTCACCCAATAAATTTCTTTCCAAGATGGCAAGTGATATGAAGAAACCAATGGGTATTACTATTCTTACACAAAGTAATATTAGACAAATATTGTGGCCAATGGATGTTGGTGAAATGTTTGGGATTGGTAAGAAGACAGCTGCAAAATTAAAAGAAGTGGGTATTATGACGATTGGAGATGTGGCTAATCGTGATAACTATACACTGTTGAAGCAGGTCATGGGTAATAATGCTTTGATCTTCTTTCATGAAGCTAATGGTCGTGATGATCGAAAAGTGCATTATGAAGAAAGACAAGCTAAATCTATTAGTAATTCAGAAACATTTGAAAATGATTTAGAGGGTATTGATGAAATAGCTGAAGCTTTTAAAAATATTGCCGATTGTGTATCTAAAAGGGCGAAAAAGAGTGCGATGGTAACGAATAATATTGCAATCACATTAAAGTTTGATCTTGTGCATGCAATCACGAGACAAATACCTTTGGAGCATTATACAAACAATTCTGAAGACATATATTCCTATGCCTTGATGCTTCTTAGAAATGTTTATAATGGTGAAAGAGTAAGGCTGATTGGTATCAGTTTGAATGATGTCAAACCACAAAATGAAGTCAAAGAACAAATATCTCTATTTGATCGTATTGAAGCACCGCAAGAAGATAATGTTGAGCAGCTCATTAAGTTCTTTAATAAGGAGAACTTGGGCCTTATGAAAGCTAGTGATTTACTGCAAAAGAATTCTTAGTACCTTCTTGGTATTTAATATGTAATATTGATATAATATTGATGGTGATATTATGCGACAGAGTGATTACTTAAAAGAGTTTGAAACTTATTTGCTTCTAGAGAAAGGTTTGAGTGAGAATACAACAACAAATTATCTTCGTGATCTCAGGCAGTTTCTCTCTTATATAAATAAAGATGTCCAAGCAATAAATGAGCATGATGTAGAGCAATATCTAAGCTATCTTAATGAACATTATGCCTCATCATCAATTACGCGAAAGCTCGTGACGCTAAGACAGTTTTTTCTTTACTTAACAAGAAATCATCTTGTCAGTCATAATATCATGGACAATATTGATATGCCTCGAAGTCATGAACATCTACCCCGTATTATCAGTCTTGAAACTATAACGCAGGTTTTACAAGCAATCGATTTCACTTCACCTGAAGGTAAACGAGATTACTTAATGATTTTACTTTGTTTAACAAGTGGTGTTAGAGTCAGTGAGCTTGTCCATCTTACAACCAATGATTTTAATTTTAAGGCTAAACGTATTCGCGTGATTGGTAAAGGGAATAAGGAACGCTTAATACCATTAGATGATAAGACGAGTGAAATGCTTGAAGACTTTATTAGGCATGATCGTCATAAACTTGATAAGCTAGATAGCACATTGATTTTCTTAAATCATTCAGGCAAGATGGTCAGTCGTGAGAATTTCTATAATATTCTGCAAAAATATGCGCATAAAGCAGGTATTAAAGAACATTTTAGCCCACACACATTAAGACATACTTTTGCCACAACTTTACTTGATGGCGAAGCAGATTTAAGAAGCATTCAAGAATTGCTTGGGCATAGCGATATAGCAACAACAACAATCTATACGCATGTAGCAAATGAAAAGATTGTTGAAGATTATAAACGTTTCTTTCATAGAAACAAGGAAGAAGGATGAAAAAATGAGTTATAAAGAGTATAAGCGTGTTTTTCTGATTGTCTGTGATTCAATGGGCATTGGAAATGCCGAAGATGCAGCAAAATTTGGCGATGAAGGAGCAAATACCATTGGTCATATTGCACAGGCTAAAAATGGTCTTTACGTCGAAAACATGGAAGGACTTGGACTTGGTAATTTAGGTGATTTTATGGGTATTCATAAAGTTCCTCATCAGCTAGGGACAACAGCTGCCTTACGTGAAGTTTCAAATGGGAAAGATACTATGACTGGCCATTGGGAAATGATGGGCTTAAAGATCGATAAGCCTTTCCAGACATTTACAGATACTGGCTTTCCTGATGAATTTATAAAACTATTCGAAGAAAAAACTGGTCGTAAATGTGTTGGCAATTATGCAGAGAGTGGCACGGTTATTCTTGATAAGTTTGGGGAACATCAGCTTGAAACAGGTGATTGGATTGTTTATACATCAGCAGATTCTGTATTCCAGATTGCTGCTAATGAAGAAATCATACCTCTTGATGAGCTTTACAAAGCTTGTGAGATTGCTCGAGAATTATTAATGAAGGATGAATGGAAAGTCGGCCGTGTCATTGCTCGCCCTTTTGTAGGACATAAGAAAGGGGAATTCAAGCGTACTCCACATCGTCATGACTATGCCCTTAAGCCATTTGGCCGCACTGTTTTAAACAGTCTAAAGGATAATGGATTAGATGTTGTTGGAGTTGGAAAGATTCCTGATATCTTTGTAAATGAAGGAATTACTGAAGGTATTCATACTGATGATAATACAGATGGTATGATGAAAACGATTGAACTTGCAAAGAAAGAACAAGAAGGTCTTATCTTCGTAAATCTTGTTGATTTTGATGCGGTTTATGGACATCGTCGTAATGCGATTGGCTATGGGGATGCAATCGAATTGTTTGATAAACAGCTTGATGAATTAATGCGTAATATGCATGATGATGATTTATTGATGATTACAGCTGATCATGGCAATGATCCAACATGGAAGGGAACAGATCACACACGTGAACATGTCCCACTCCTTATGTATAGCAAATCATTAGCTCATCCAGAAAAACTGGGCATACTTGATAGCTATGCTGTTATCGGTGCAACAATTGCTGATAATTTCAATGTCGAGAACCCAGGCATTGGTTATTCTTTATTAGATAAGGTGGTTCGTACTCGATAATGGATGAACATAAAATGAGAAAGGTTGTTGTTCTTTCCCTTGCATCGACACTTCTTGCAATATTGTTCTTTATATTTGGTAGAACGATATCAAAAGGCAATATTCTATTAGATTTAGTTTATTATATTCTATCAATTGTATTGATGTTGATCAGTGTCCTTGCTCTTTATAACAACAATAAAATACAAAGCCATAAAATATTTCGCTATTTGATGCTTGTAAATGTATTATTTATGGCTTTACTGACATTCTATATGGTTAATAACCATTTCGCAGTATTACCACTTCATTTATATCCCTCGTCTTCACGATTTACCTATTTAGTTTTATTCTAAAACAATAATTAAATAGGAAAGTAAGATAACATAAAAGTAACTAATTTAAATGATCTATGAATAGAGTTTTCTCATATCTTCTAAGGATAATTTTGGCTTCAACGTTCCAAGTGCTTCACCTTGTTCATTATTAATACGCCAATACCTAATGAGAGTTGGTCTACATGCAAGACAATCCTCAGACTCAAACGAATATTCACAAGGGGTATCACATTGAAGATTACTTTAATGTAATTTTACCTGAATCAATGGTTACTTCTTCAGCAACATCACCAGTATGGAATGCATATTTAGCATCAATTAATGTGCTAGGAACGCCAATGTTGTTCAGTAATAGTACACTTGCTCAGTACTTGACAATTGGTTATAGTTGGACGAAAAATGCTATTGATAAGCATCATATCTTCCCAAAGGATTATCTTGCTGATATAGGTATTGAGAATGACAGACTTAGAAACCAGATTGCTAACTTCACACATCTTGATTACAACACCAACATTGATATTGGAAAAGAAGCACCAGATGTTTATGCTTTAAAATACAAGGAAATACTTGGTGAAGAAACATTTATAACTTCATGTAATCAAAATGCGCTACCTTTATCACTATTCGTTCGTATTGTTCTTTTAATATTTTTATATTCCACCAATCCTCATCTCTAATTGATAACTTCTGGGAAATGGAATATACAAAGTTCCTAAAAGAAAGAAGAAAACTTATGACTGAAACAATCAGGAAAGCATTCGATAAACTTTCGGGGGTGATTTAATGCCTAGAGCAAAGAAAGATTCGAAGCCGTTAAACATGAATCTAGCAACAAGTACACATCTTTGTCTCGAAGAATACTGCAAGATTACTGGGCTGACGAAAACAATGGCTGTAGAACGCATTCTGAACAACGAATTTGAAAAAGAGGGAATAACACCTCCAGATAGCGAAAAGGCTCCAGAAGGCAAAAAAATAGGGCGAGCAGTGAACTTTGTACTTAATCAAAAAATTATAAATAAACTAGATAAAGCAATCAAAAAAACAGGATTAACAAAGACTGAGATTGTTACAAGAGCATTAACTGAATATTTAAGTAAGAAATAATCAAAAGTGAGATGAGTATTCCGCTAATTGAAGACCACTCGTTACGGTAGAGAAGTCCACTCAGTACGCTGACCAAGCCCACCCCACTCAAAAATTGAATACGCTCAAAAGTCCACTATGGATTTGAAAAAGGCATGACAATTTTTTATCATTGTTATGCCTTTCCTAGCTTTATTGTTTTATTCTTGAGTATTCTTCGCGTAATGATTTTCCGTGTAAAGTAATTAGATAGGAACTATTAATGATTCTATCTAAAATAGCGTCTGCAATAGGTCCTCCATCTAATAAATGATGCCATCCATCGAATGAGTATTGACTACAGAAAATGGTTGATTTTTTATTACAACGAATTTCCATCAACTCTAGAAGGTCGCTTCTTTCAGATTCGTTTGTTGGTTTCAATAAAAATTCATCGATGATCAACAGATCATACTTCCCCAATCTCTTTAAGTATTCATTGTATTTTCCTTGAATTCTCTTTTCTTCAAATTTTGAAAATAATTCAGGCAGTCTGATATACAGCACTGTCTTTCTATTACGACAGGCATGTACGCCTAATGTATTAGATAGCCATGTCTTTCCACAGCCTGAAGCACCTACAAATATAATATTGAGACCTCTTTGTATGTAGTTGTTTGTAGCCAGTTCTTCCATTTGAGAACGATTAAGTTTTCTATCTGGATTATAGTTGATATCTTCTATGCTCGCTGTAGAATCATAAAAATGGGCATCTTTTATATATTTTGTGATTGTATGATTGACTCTGTGTTAAACTTGCTGAATGAGAACAGCTTACAGCGCAAAGTGTTTCCGGACGGCAGAACGGTGTTTGCAGTCATAAATTCAAATTCCATTTAGTCATTTTTCTCCTTACGCTTTGGTAAGCACCAAAAAAGAAGCTAAACGAATAATAACTTCATAAAAAATTATTTCGTTACAGCTTCTTTCATCACATCACATAATTACCTTAAAGTTTTTCATAATCACCACGTGTAAATATTTATACTTTTATAATCGACCACGCCAGATTTTTAAATCACCACTATAATTACTTATTTCTCCTTTTTAGTTCAGCCTTATTCAAAATATTCCAAATTGAATTATCTGTATTTATTATGTCATCCATAATATGATATTCATCTTTAAAGACAATATTGTTCTTTTGCAGAACTAGAATAGCTTCTTTAAAAGTATCTCTTGTAATACCATTAGAAGTTCCATCAAATTGTATCTTCTCTTTGTTTTTTAATTCTATAATAAAAATCACAAAATGTTGATTTTGTCCTACTGCTAAAGGGACATTATTCCAACCTACTTCTATATATTCTATATCTAGAAATTTTATTTGAGTGGTATTTGATTTTTTTTTCATTTTATCCACAAGACTTTGTGGATGATAAATAATAATTTCTTTATTTTCATCATCTACTGACCAACCACATTTTGTATTACCTAATAAAATTTTTGTCATTTTTATTTCCTCCTCTTATTTATTTTATATTTTAAAACTTCTTCAATATTATTATAGAACAAGTAATTCATGCGGTACAGAATAATTCATCTTATCAACTGAAATATGATAATTGAGTTGAACCTTTGCACGCTTCCAGGAACTCAGTTCAAATGGAGTTTCAGGAAGAGGGAGCATATAATCTTTTTCCTCATCCAGATAAACTTATCTTCTTGAGCCTTCTCTTTTCTGGAATGGTTTATTATTGAAAACATCCAGTTCCTTTAATATAGCTGTATTTAAATCGTTAAAAGAAAAGAACTTTCTGTTTCTTAGTTTACCAACAATTGCGATTGTACAATCACCAACAGCCCCTTCGACAGCCGCTTTATCTCTCGGTTTTCTGACTCTTGTAGGAATAATAGTTGTATCATAGTGATCAGCCATTTCCTGGTAAGACTTATTGAGAACAGGATCCTCATACTTCTTATTTGATATGACACCTGTCTTAAGGTTATCAGGAACCAGCAGTCTAGTTACGCCTTCAAAGTATCTGTAGGCATTGATATGGCAATCAATCCAGTCTGCAATTTTCATAGTAGGACAAGCCTGAACATAACAAAGCATGCTGAATGGAAGTGTTGCTTCAAATAGATACGCTTTAATACTTTCACCAGTATAACGATCAAATACACACATGGTTGTCCCATTCCAATCTACCATTAGCTTATCTCCTGGTTTATGTGTGATATGCATTGTAAGATTGTTTTTCTTTACATAATCACGATACTTTTCGCAGAAGTAACTGTACTGATAGAATGGGAAGTTACTGTTTCTGCAATCTTCTGCATATTCTTCCCATAATAATCTGATGTTTGTCCCTGGTCTTAACAGTTCTTTATGAATATACTGATAATCAGGTTGTTTAATGATTAGATTAAGTTTAGTCTCCTTTCCAAATAATAGTTTCTGTACTTCCATTTCATTCTGATTCTGGATCATGGACCAGCAAATATTATTTTCATCAGCTGCTTTAGACACTTTTCTTACTGTATCTCTTGATACCTTAAGTGCTTCAGCTATCTTTCGCTGACTGAAATGTTGAACAATATAGAAACATATACATATATCAACTATAATAAAACTGTAAAAAGCAATTATAAAAGGTGGTGTATGTAACATGTTTTATATGGAAATAGAGGAGAAACAATACGGTGGAACAAGTATGTATGAAATATCTCGGGTAATAGATAATCATAAAACATTAGTAAAAAAGGTTATGTATAGTACACATACGACAACAATTGACGAAAATACATTCTTTACACTATACGATTATGATATGAACATTATGGAAAGAGTTTTTAAATACATAAACTTTAATCCAAAAATGAAAAGACAATCACTTAATTCAAAACTCCAATACGTTTATTCAATTGCGCTATTATATGCCTTTTGCGATATTTTTGAATTAGATATCAAAGAAATGAAAGAAGAAAATATTACTGCATTTGAATATTTCCTTTCTGGACAAAGTGATACAACATCGATGGACAAGCACATTCTATTAACTAGTAAAAGAACTCAAACTTCTATTAGTAAGATCATGAATAACTGTAAGAACTATATAAAAGCACAAAGATGGAAAAATCATGAATTATTTGTTTGTTCAAAAGCCACTAAAGCAGCATCTAAAAATTATAACAAAATAGTTCCTCGATTTATTACACCAGACGAATATGACAAGATAATTGGTTTTATATATGACTCAGAATCATTTACAGAAGAACAGCAATTAAAGTATACATCCATGTTTAGTCTGATGTTTAATTTCGGATTGAGAATTGGTGAAGTATTAGGCTTAACATTAGAAGATTTAATTCCATCATTAACATCTGGTGTAGGTGTTCCAGTTGTTATTCTAAGAAATAGAGTTAGTGATGACAGGCATCAAAACGCAAAAACATGCATGAATGTACATTCAAATAGAGATTATTTTAATCCCGATTATAAAAACACTAAAGGATATGGATACCAAACAGTAAATATTAATGAAGAGTTGTATCATGATATACAGGAATATGTAGATTTATCATATGAGCGAATGAAGTATTACAAATCTTTTAAAAACAATAGTGCAGATAGTGTGACAGGAAGATTTGAAGATAATAGATACATCTTTCTAAATGATAATGTAGGTTCACACCAAAACTATGAACTTTTAAGGCAACGGGTACGTTATATATTTGAAAACTGTGGAATTGACACTGATATGGATGTTAAAACAAACAATCTTAATCATAGATTTCGTCATGGATTTGTAATGAAACTTCTTTATATAGATAATATGCCAGCAAATCTAGTTATTCAGTATACAAGACATACATCGGTTGCTGGATTAGAGCCATATAATAATCCAACTGATGAATATCTTGTACGAAAATTAAAAGAATTCAACGAAAAGAATAATGGAGATATTTTGCTATGAGAATTATCGTATACGAAAACAATGGTAAAACTTCTAAAATAAAAACAGATTATCCTGATAAGATAACAAATATAATTGAAGATTTCCTAAATAATTATAAAGGTGTAAAAGTTGGCTATAAACTATTCGTAGAAAAAATGTTTGATAAGCACACAATAGAGCATATATCAGAATTTAATGACCAGCTATTAATTGAGCAATTAGAATATCTAAATACCGCATGCTTAACAAAAAAAGGTGAAGTTAATGGACGATCTTTAAACGGATTCATAAACTTTTACCGATATCTGTTAGAAAACAACTTTGGTACATTTAATTATTTTACTTTAGAAATGTTAGAGAATAAGGATATAGTAAAACTATTACTAAATGGATTTAGACCTGTTATCTATTCACCATATCTAACGACTCCAACTTATACAAAAATGCTTGTGGATATTACAAAGGCTCAAAGAAACAGTAAATCAAAATCAGTAATATTATTTGATTCTTCAGAATTAATACATGAAACGTTGAGAGTATTATATCTTGATTTCTTTTGGAATTATCAGGAAGATTACACAGGGAAACCAGCAAAAGATTATTGGTTATTACGTTTTTTGAAGTCGTTAGATTCAAAAGAAGAATCATTAGAATTACCTTTAGAAATCACTGGTACAGATATTACAACTTATAAAAACACTTTAAAGGATATGGAAGATAGTTCTCGTGGAGTAGCATTAAGTAGAGTGCGTCAATTTATTGATTACGAGCAAGGTAGAAATAATATTAAAATTAGTAGTTTTGCAAGAAATCAAGTTACCAGTACAAATGTTAAAAGTGTTGGTGATACGAGAGCATATAACAAAAAACAACTTGATGAGATGATTATAAAGTTAAATGAGATTTCAGGTTTAAAGAATTATTTAGTCGGTTGCTGCATAGAAATTCAAAGAAGATCAGCAATGCGTCCAGAAACTATTTGTAACTTGGAAATAGATTGTTTAATTTCTCAAGGAACTGATGGATTTAAAGTAAAAGATTCTACTAAAACAAATCCAGATGATTATGATCCGATTGATATTTATACCGGAAAACTAATTCAAAAATTAATTACAATAACTCAAGATGCTAGAGAACAAGCACCAAATAGCAAAAAGAAATACATATTCTTATATGAGGCAGATAATAAACAAACAATTAATAAACTTACAAGAACTGAATTATGTAGAGCTATTAATAACACTGCTAAAGAATTATGTATTCCTCAGCTTGGTACAAAAGGTATTAGAAATCATTTCGATAGAAAATTAAACCAATTTGATTTTGAGGGAAAGGCTAATGGAACAATAGTAAGTGCTGTATCAAAGCATTCAATGGCTGTACATATAAAACATTACTCAGTTGTTGAAGATTATTTAACAGTGTGTGGAGATTATTATAATGTGGAGATTGGTGAAATTGATTTAAAAGGAAAAATAATGTCAAAAGTGGATTTAGATAATAATAGGGTAGTGGAAGATGGATGTGGATTTTGTTGCAAGGAACACTGTTTAAATTCTCATTCAGATGAATGCCAATCCTGTAAAGACTTTGTAGCGACGATAGATAATATTCCATACTTTGAATCAAAGATTGAGAAAATCACAAATGAAATCATTAATCAAAAATCAGACCATGAAAGAGAATTTCTTACATATAAAAAAGCATTATTGGTTAGATATCTTAGTGAATTGATGCTATTAAAGAAATCACTAAAGGAGGCATGCTAAATGTTTATATCTATCGATGGCATTCATAATATAGATGATATTATTAAAGATAATGACTATTTTGAACCATATAAAGATTTATTTATGGATCAAGAATCGTTTACAATTAATGATATCAATATCAGTATTGCAGATGATAAATGGGATCTGTCATCCTTAGCTCCTGAGGGAAAAAATCCAGAAAGATATCGTTTTTGCTTTAATAGAATTAAAAGAAACGAATACAAACAATTATTAAAAGCTTATGATATGTTTAGATTTTTCAGCACAGGTCCTCTACAAACAGTGAATCTGTTCTATCACAATATTATTATTAAATTTATTAATTTCTTATCTGAGAACTATTACTCAAATTTAACTGATATTGGTTATCTTGATTATTTGGATTTTGAAGAATATCAAGGAACTGAAGCATACTCACCAGAAACACAAAATAGATATAAATATGCAGTTCATAGTTTTCTAAATTTTTGGGCTGGCTTGAATAATACCAATATGGATAAAGATTTGGAAGATTATCTATTAGAAAGAAATACTGATGCTGTTAAAGCACATAATTTAAATAATAGAACAAAATTATTACCATTTGCTTTCATGAATAAGTTTAAAGATTTTCTATATAATCAAATTATGACTATGCAGACTGATAATAAACAAGACTTATATGAATATGTACAGTTGTATATTTTGACTCAATGCGGTCTGAGACCTATGGAATCTATAATACTACCAAGAGATTGTATTGAGATTGATTACATTGATGAAAATAAAGCAATATGTTATCTCAACTATAAAAGCACAAAAAAGAATTCTGATAAATATGTTTATTGTAAAACACGAGGAAGTGCGAAACTTAAATCTGTAATAGATAGAGTATTGGAAGTATCAAATGATGAAGAATACTTGTTTGATATAAGAAATCGTACATCAAAACATTTATCGCTAAAGTTAAAACTTATATGCATACAACATTGCAAAGATTTAGGACTATTGAAATCATCAGAATCTTCAAGTTTCCATGTAACAAAAACCGCTACTGAATTTATGAATTATGGCTCAACAAATCATAAAAGCGCTGTTTCAAAATTATTAAAAAAACATCCAGAAATTCCTAGAGATAAATATATTTCAATACCTAAGCTTTATCAATTTCGAGTTTATTTTGCTACTGAATTACATGATCAAGGTGTGCCTGATCCAATCATAGCAAAAATGATGAATCAATCTGACGAAAAAATGTGGGGATATTATGTTCGTATTCATGATATTGAAATCCAGGAACAAGAAAAAGAAGTAACTATAAAGTTAAGTGCAGATATTCTTGCTGATGAATACAAAATCCATGGTCCAAAAGCAAAAGAGAGAACTCGTCAGATTAAAAGAGCCCTCAAAAGACCAGTTAAGACTGCGAGTGATTATATAGAAGCAGCAAAACTCGCAGTAGAAGACGTACCAATAAGAATGATGGAAGGTGGATGTTGTATAAAGAGTTCAAAAGGGATGGAATGCACTTATGACGATGTAACAGACATAAGTAAATGTGCTTATGGCAGATGTCCTAATCAACATCATTTTATCTTTAATATTCCATACTATTATGAGAAATGTGAAAACCTCTTAACGATAATTGATTATAATTTAAACTTGGAATTGCCAAGAACAAACTTTGCAGAACATGAACTTAAGAAATTACAAAATATCATTAAAGCAAAGTTGACTCCAGAAATGAAGGAATTAAAAGAAAAGATTTATAATAATAAAGTTGATATCCTATTAGATAAATTTCCAGATTTGGAATATTTTGTTGAAAATTATGATAAGGTCATAGGAGAAATGAATAAATGGGTAAGCATGACAATATAGAAAATCTAGATGATAATTTAACTAAATTAAATATCTCTAGAGTGGATTTATCAAATTATGAAGCGGATTGCATTCTGAAAATTGATAGTTATTTTAATGACAAGCTAACTGACTTAAAACGTGTTCTACATGATGTATCTTTTCAAGGTGTATCAACGACAAAAGTGTTAAAGGAGCTAGAGCTTGGTAAGAATACAGCTACTAGACATAGATGCATTGCGAAGTATATAGATTTTAAAAATAAGGAATATACCCAAATGCTTCATACATTTGTAAACCAGAAGGCTACAAACATTACTGAAGTAAAACGACAAAATAAACTTCTTAAAGATAGAGATACTGCTTACGAATTAACAAAGATTGCGCTTGAAGAAAAAAATAAGGAAATTTCTAAATTACATAAAGAAATTGAGAGATTAAATAAGGTTATTGCATATCGAAATTTAGCAAATTGAATAAACAACTATCCGGGGCGACAGTAATTTTTGAATTGAAATCGTCCCCTTAGTATTTTTTATACATAAACATACGTAATAATTAAATATCCTTATATAGAGGGGTACTATTTATTTATATTTCAGAGGGGATGTTTTTAGACTGGGATTACTTCGCATAATGCATATTATGTCATTTTTAGAGCTAAAATATCGTCAAACTCAATTGCTTAATGTAAAGTGAAAACACTATTGCGAACAGCTTCAATTTATTTAAAACATTGTTGGAAACAGTGCTTCTCGATACCTTTGTGCCATACATCCTGTCAACGGCCTCGGCAATCTCACTATTTGTGATCGTTATTTAATAGATTTCTGACAAGCAATGATGTAGAGTGATTCATGGGTATACTCCTTTGATGGGTTTTCTTGCAGAAATCACTTTACAAGGGGTATGCCTTTTTTGTCTATTAAACACCGTTTGAAATAAACAAGAAATGCAATGAATAGAATTTACACAAAATATTTTACACTATGTTTTTAAAACATAATTTGACTTTATTCTATTTGAATTTATAATCAGTAAATTGTTTAATATTTTTAAAGTTCTCTTGATATCTCATAATTTTCACAGGCCTTCTCAACAAATATGTATAACACTTAACAAGATAAGAAGTTATATAAAATTTGGCATAAAACTTCCACTCTGTTTCATCAGAGTCATTTTGTATAGACAGAAAACTCCCTTCCATCATGTCATAGTCCCCTTTCTCCTTCTATTAAAATTCTATAGAAAGCAAGAATTCTCCGTCATTAGTAATCAATAGCCTCCAATAAATCCGTCATACAAGCATTATTGAGCATAAATAAAAAGTGAGTATCAACTCACTTTATGCGAAGTAGTATATTATGTCATATAAAGAAAAGAGGGTTTTCATATCACCCTCTTAGTCTTCTATTTCTCATCCTTATTTGCATTCTTGTAGGAATCGTATAGTGGTGTTACATAATGCCCACTGAAACAAGACAAGCATAAGCCTGAGCATGTATCAGTTACAGATGTTGTTTTCTGTAAACCTTCTTCAGATAAAAATGCTAACGAATCAGCTTCAATATAATCTCTAAGTTCTTCGACATCCATTCTATTTGAAATAAGTTCTTCGATTGTTGAAGTATCTACACCATAGAAACATGGATACTTAATAGCTGGTGAAGCGATTCTGACATGTACTTCCTTTGCACCAGCTTCTTTTAAGAGACGTACAATACGTTTACTTGTCGTACCACGCACAATCGAATCATCAATCATGATAACTCTTTTGTCTCTGACAATGGAACTAACGGCAGAGAGCTTCATTCTTACACCTTGCTCTCTAAGCGCCTGCGTTGGCTGAATAAATGTACGGCCTACATATTTGTTTTTCACTAAGCCCATTTCATATGGAATGCCTGATTCTTCTGCATAGCCAATGGCAGCAGATATTGATGAGTCAGGTACACCAATGACAAGATCAGCTTCAACTGGTGACTCATGATAAAGCATTCTTCCTGCATTCTTTCTTGCAGTATGTACATTGATGCCTTCTATTGTGCTATCTGGTCTTGAGAAGTAGATATATTCCATTGCACAGATCTTATCAACAATCTGGTCTGTTGGAAGGTAGAACTTTGACTTAAGTTCACCATCTTTGACACGGACGACTTCCCCTGGCATTAAGTCTCTTAGATAACGTGCACCTACGATATCCAGTGCACAAGTTTCACTCGCAAAGACATAGCCACCATTAGGAAGCTGACCGATGGATAATGGTCTTAATCCATATTTATCTCTTGCTGCATATAAAGCATTTTCACATAAAATAAGGAATGCAAATGCACCATCTAATTCTCTTAAGCTTTTACAGATACGGTCAATAAAACGACCAGTATGACGTTTAATAAGATGCCCTAGAATCTCTGTATCACTTGTCGAATTGAAGATAGCCCCTTCTTCTTCAAGCTGTGCTTTAAGAATATTAGCATTGACAATATTACCATTATGGCACACGCCTAATGAACCTTTCATTGTTCTAAATAAGAAAGGCTGGACGTTCGCAATTCCGCCACCACCGGCAGTAGAATAACGAACATGACCAATAGCTGCATTACCTGGTAACTGTTTTAAACGAGCTTTATCAAAGACTTCAGTAACAAGACCTTCACCTTTGTGTAGATGCAGTTTGTTGTGTCTGACACAGATACCAGCCCCCTCTTGGCCTCTGTGCTGTAATGCATGTAAACCATAATAAGTTAAACGAGCTGCATCTTCAGCTTCATAAACACCAAACACACCACATTCTTCATGTAATTCGCGATCATCATTAATCATTTATGACTTTACCCCCTGAATCCCTATTTATGATACATGATATTCAATAAAAAGTTAATAAATTTCATTAATAAATCTTATCTCTTCATTACTAGAAGATGGTTGATTACACATCATTGTGATGACTTCCTGAACTTTTCCCTCTATTTGTGCCTGCAAATCCGTTTCAATAATAATACGCTTATCATATTTCTGGCATAATGCAACGACAATATCTTTTAATAGATCTTTGTCATAAATGAATTCATTAATTCTTAATTCTTCTTCATCTTCATGAGCAATCATATATCCTACTGGCTGACCATTATTGAGGAAGGTTAGAATTTTATCGCCAAAAGCCTGATTACGCTCATTAATGTAACAATAATATGACTTATCTCTAATCAAATATTCTTCAAAACGTTCTGTATATTTGTTGTACATGGATTGATAGTCATAGTTATTGTTGGAAATGAAGATGTTGCTTGTCTCATCTTTATAAAAATGCTTGTTGACTTTAATGATTTGATGTTTGTGTGAAGGTTGGAAGCCAAAAGGAATATATATTTCAGGATGGTAAGCTTGAAGGTATATGCGCTGTCCCTGATAATGATCTAAGACATATTTCATGAGTTTTTTCATAATACCCTGATGTTCATATTTAATATCTGTAGAGACACCAAGAATAAAACTGCTATTCTCATATCCAGAAACCTGGAAAGGATGTATTTGTAAAGCACAGATAACATGATGATCAAAACGTGTGACATAGGTATATTGCTCATGATAGAGCTTATCAAAGTAGAATGCTGCTGTTTTTTCATCCTCATCCTCAAAGCGATCAAGCCATAGTTTCTTGATTTCCTCTTTGTCCTGGCTGCAAGCTTGGCGAATGTAGGAATCGTTGATGAAAACACGGCATTTTTCCACCATGTGGCAAGGATGCAATTGCATTTTGCTTTTACGCAAACCTTCTATGCCCATATCTTCTTCACGATTGACATATTGAAAATCTGGATATTCATGTTCAAGAAATTCTTTTTGAATAGCTGGATAAAGACCACGGATATCTTTATCAGCTTTTTCAACATGAATTTGAATAGTTGAATGATTGAGCGGAGAAGCAATAATAAAGGCCTTAAGTTCATCATCAATATAAATTCCACCAAGCTTGATGTTAAGAAGATAATTACTTGAAAGCAAGAAAAGGATACCATAGACTTCACTAGCGAGTGATTCGCTTGCTTCCTTATTGCCTTCCCAACGCTCTAAACAGGAAAGAATTGTATCAAAATCACGATTGATATCAAGGCTTCGATACTCATGCTGAGGATATTCCTTGACGAAGTTGTTGTAGTGATTGCGGCGCTTCTGCATCTTTTTTCCACTTAGATTCATCAGCATGTTTTTCTCATAGACATAATCGTCCTGCTCTCTTTCACGCTGAAAAATAAATTCGTCACCATAAATCTCTTTGACGTCTTCAACGAAGCTTTTTACTGCGAATTCAATCATAAAAGGAAACTTTTCTTTTCTTGCATACTCTTTCATATAATCCAGTGCTTCTTTAAGATATTCTTTAGAACAATAAGGCATTGCAAAATATCGTGTTCCCTTGTAGTTATGAACCATCACTAGAAAATGATCATGGATTTCATATTCAACATGATATTCATGATTCCACATCATCATTGTGACAAAATTAGAATTATAGCCTTCATAGTTAGCGGCATCTAAATAGGGTTTTATTTTCTCGAAATCGGTTAATTGTAATTGTTGCATAAATGTGACAAAAAGTCTAAACTCCCTTCTTTTTACAACATTATTATAGATTCTCTTGTTGAATTATCAATCTATGTGCAACGAAAAAATCAGAAGCATATGCTTCTGATTCGTTAGTTCTTAAAACTGTGAATTGGAGCAGGAATACGACCGCCACGATCAATAAATTCATCACAGCAAAAAGTATTAACTGGCATGATAGGTGCATAGCCTAGTAAGCCACCAAATTCTACGCTATCGCCAACATCCTTACCAATAACAGGAATGACTCTGACAGCTGTTGTTTTCTGGTTGATCATACCAATGGCCATTTCATCAGCAATAATGCCTGAAATTGTCTTGGCACTTGTCTTCCCTGGAATAGCAATCATATCAAGACCAACTGAGCATACACAAGTCATTGCCTCAAGTTTTTCGAGGCTAAGTGAACCAGCTTCCACTGCATCAATCATTCCCTGGTCTTCAGAAACGGGGATGAAAGCACCTGATAGACCGCCAACATAACTGCTTGCCATGACGCCTCCTTTTTTAACCTGGTCATTTAAGATAGCTAAAGCAGCTGTTGTCCCTGGTGCCCCTACTCTTTCTAAGCCCATTGACTGTAAGCAATCAGCAATACTATCACCAATGGCTGGTGTTGGTGCTAAAGAAAGGTCAATAATGCCAAAAGGAATGCCAAGCGCTTCACTTGCTTCATTGGCAACCATCTGACCTACGCGTGTAATCTTGAAAGCTGTCTTCTTGATTGTTTCACAAAGCTCTCCAAAGTCCTGACCTTTAGCCTTTCTGATGGCTTCATGCATAACACCTGGACCCGATACACCGACATTTATGACAGCATCACCCTCAGTAATGCCATGGAAAGCCCCAGCCATGAACGGATTGTCATCTGGTGCATTACAGAAGATGACCAGCTTAGCACAACCAATTGAATCGTCTTCTTTTGTCAGTTCAGCAGTTTCTTTGACAATTTCACCTACAAGCTTGACAGCATCCATATTGATACCTGTTTTTGTGGAACCAACATTGACACTTGCGCAGACAAGCTCGCTTTCCTTCATAGCCTCAGGAATGGATTCAATAAGCAGTCTTTCAGCGGCTGTCATATTCTTAGATACGATGGCACTATAGCCCCCAATGAAGTTTACCCCAACTTCATGTGCACAACGATCTAGAGTCTTAGCGATTTTCACGAAGTCACTCGTGCTCTTACAGCAAGGTGCACCAATTGTTCCTATTGGTGTAACAGAAATACGCTTATTGACAATAGGAATGCCATATTTCTTTTCAATCTCCTGACCTGTTTTCACAAGATCCTTGGCAATGGTTGTAATCTTTTTATAAATATTGCTACAAAGCTGATCGACATTGCTGTCCATGCAATCTAATAGAGAAATCCCAATCGTAATAGTTCGTACATCAAGATTCTCTTCTTCAATCATGCGATTTGTTTCTGCAACTTCAAAAATATTGATCATTTTATGTCCCCTTATAATCGATGCATTTTATCAAAGATATTTTCATGTTGTAATTTGATTCTTACACCAATATCTTCACCTAAGCTTTTCATTTCTTCAGTCAATGTATTAAAAGGCTCAGAAGCATTTGTTGCATCAACAATCATCATCATATTGAAATATCCATCAAGAATAGTTTGTGAGATATCAAGAATATTGACGTTATGTTCAGCTAGATATGTACATACTTTAGCGATTATACCAACCGCATCCTTACCTACAACAGTGATAATTCCTTTTTCCATAATTCACTTTCTCCTTTTCTTTTTATCGATTATAACAAACATCGACATATAAAAAAAGGAGCACTTGCCCCTTTTTCATATCAATCTATTATTTGTCACCAAGCATTGTCAAAGCTTTATCTAAAACAGCCTTACCATTCATTGTGCCATAATCTCTCATATCGATGACATCAACAGGAATTGGACCAGCTTTTCTAGAAGCTGCTAATTTTTCGATAGAAGCTTTCTGGAATCTAACCTGTGGGCCAAGTAAGATACAATCTACTTCTTCCAATACTCTTGGTGCATCAGAGAATGGTAAAGCAAAGATCTTTGTTTCAACTCCCTGTTCTTTAGCTGCAGCTTCCATCTTAGTTACTAATAAAGATGTTGACATACCTGCAGAACATACTAATAAAATAGTTCTCATTTCATCATTACTCCTTTGTTTTTAAATTCTATATATATTTTACACGCTTTCATAACGATTGTAAACACTTTCGAAATAATTGACACCTTGAATGTAGTATTGTGGTAGTATATTTTGGTGGTATAATGAGTGTAGGAATGGTGTTTATTATGAGATATTTAGTTGTAAGTGATACACATATGTACAATGATATATTTGAGAATATAACAAAGCATTTTTATGAACATGTGGATATAATGATTCATTGTGGTGACTCATCTTTGCCTTGTCATGATCCATTATTAAAAGGCTATCATGTTGTTAGAGGGAATCATGATACGCTTGAGTTTCCTGACAAGATTATTTTAGGCAATGTTTTGATAACGCATGGACACCTTTTTCATGTCTATCATGGCTATCAGGAATTGCTGGATTTTTGTCATCAGCATCATATCAAGTATTGCTTCCATGGCCATACGCATGTTCCAACGTACCAGATTATTGAAGGCATACATTTTATCAATCCTGGAAGTACAATGATGAATCGTGGCTCTTATGGCTTTGGGACATTTGCCTTAGCTTCTATTGAAGATGATAAAATTGATGTACATTTTTATCATCATACGACATTTGAAGAGGTTGATCAGGTTGTGCTAGAAGAAGGACTTGCGACATTGGAAGAATTCAAACAGCTAATACATAAATATAATAAATAGAAAGACATGCAAAAAGGGATGGGCATTAATAAGCCTATCCCTTATTTGTTTTTGTTTTCTTCAAGACGTTTACGTTTATATTCGATAATAAACATGACTTCTTTAAGGTCTTCATCAGGGAGTTCTGATAAAAGTCTTGCGATATTAGCAATATTATAATAATCGTACTTTTTACCGCTCATGATTTCTTCTACAGAACGTCCATATAGATGGCTGAGAATCTTTAATTCGCCAACAGTAACATCACGTTTACCATTTTCAATATCTGAGATAGCTGAGTGAGGCACATTTAAATGTGCAGCCACTTCTTTTTGTGTAAGATGCTTGAAGTTGCGATATGCTTTTAGTCGCTGGGCTAAATCTAAATCCAAGGACATGAGACAACCCTCCTTTTGCATTAATTATAACATATTGTTGTGATTAATACAATTTAGGATTATAAGAAAATTACACGATTTACGCTTTGTAATATCCCGATGTTGAAGTGATTTGTTTGCGATATTCATGAAAGCTGTTTGTCTTGTAAGCTTTTAGTACTTCTTTAATTGTTTCTGGCTCTTCATCAAGGAAGAAGAGTAATGTAGAAACATCAAGTGAACCATAGCTTTCAATCAATAATGGCACATTATGCAGAATATGATTGCGGCAGCGTTCATCTGTAAAGAGTGTGAATTCATAGCCTTTGCGATCCACAAGCGTATACGTATGTCCTTTGCAGCGATGGCAATGTTTGATCTTTTTTTGGAAATAGTGCTGGGAAACAAGACAATGTTCTGTAATCATATTTTCCGTTTTTCCATAAATTTGAACGATTAATTCGTTTGTCACTTTACTCATCTTCTCTAGTTCTAAACGACTCGTTTCATAAGAGGCAATGATGCTTTCATCAAAGCTGGATGCACTAAGGCTATTTGTGATATTAAAGCCTGTTCCTAGGATTACATGCTTATCTTTTAATAATCGATAAAGTCCATAATCATTAACAATCAATGATTTGACTTTGTCGATTATTGGATTACTTAATATGCGCTGAATATCTTCATCGGTATTGATACGAGGCATGTAGAAGTTAACTGGTTGATTATGCCCTGTAAGTAATTCAAAGGCCTCCTCGGCAGTTTCTTCGTCATAATACATATAGACATTGTCTTCATGAATAACTGTTTGTAGCTGTTCAATTGTTCTTACAACAATGTAGTTACTTTTATGGGGTGTGCGCACTTTAGGTAAAGGAAGGGCTTGTGGCTGTAAATGATGGAGCTTCATATGCGCAAAGCGTTCATTGAGGGCATCTACAGCATCTCTTCTTAAGCTATTAAGAAGAGAAATAGGAATGTTGATATTTTTATCCAAATCTAGATTAATATCATCAATTGTATAAATGGTTGAACCAAGCTTACTGAGTTGTTTTGTAATGCGCGCTGCATCAGTAGGTGTATTGCGTGCTTCTTCAATAAGATGTTCAGAGGTGATTGTTACATGTTCATTTCCACTTATTGCTTCTAGCGTTAAATACAAGTCTTTGTGGGCATGTAAGATAAAGGTTATTGAACGATATTTCTTTTCATGCATAAAAGTTTCATCGAGCTTTTTAAGTGTATCAATTGATACTGTCTTCATGACTTCACCCTTGAATACTGGTGTATCAAATTCAATTTCGACAATTTCACCAGGACTTCCCTTATTGACTAGCTTGCCCTTAAGGTAGATCTTATTGACAGGACGGCCGGCATCGACACTTTTGAAGAGTATGCTGTCACCTTGTTTAAGTTCATCAGAAAGTTTTATTGCCACAACTTTACGCTTGCGATTATAGCCCACAACTACGCCTAAAGGCATCCCTCTGTTACCAGAAAAATCAGTATCAACTATATGCGCATCATGAAATGGGAATCCAGTAGTATAATGACGATTAAACATCTGTTTCATATCGTGGATATCATCTTTTGTATAGTTTTCTTTCGCCCCATAGCAATGATCAACAGCTTTGCGATAAGCCTTGGTAATAGCTGCGACATATTCAGGCTTCTTCATGCGTCCTTCAAGCTTCAGGCTTGTTACATTGGCATCAATATATTCTTGTAAATGATCAATTGTGCAAAGATCACGAGGCGATAAGAGAAATGCCTCATCTTCAATCACATGACCATCTTCCTTGAGCTGGTAAGTCATACGACAAGGCTGTGCACAGGCACCACGATTACCACTTCTTTTACCAATCATACTGCTCATTAAGCATTGGCCGCTATAGGATACACAAAGAGCGCCATGGGCAAAGACTTCGACTTCAAGGGGAGAATGTTCTTTTATATAACGAATTTCTTCAATGGAATTCTCTCTTGAAACAACAATCCTAGTCACGCCAAGATCTTCAAAATAACGAACCGCTTCTAAAGAATTTAATGTCATCTGGGTCGATACATGGACCTCAAAATCCGGATATCTTCTTCTGACTGCCTTCAGTAAGCCGATATCCTGAATAAGCAAAGCATCAACCTGATATTCATAAAAACAATCGATATAATGGAATAGCTTTTCAAATTCTTCATCATGATAGAGAATATTAACAGTAATGAAAATACGCACATTATGTAAATGTGCATATTCTACAGCTTCCTTGATTTCAGGAAGGGAAAAGTTTTTTGCGAAAGCACGTGCTGAGAAAAGGTCTGGACCAAGATAAATGGCATCAGCTCCATTCGCAATGGCTGCTTTCAAGCTTTCCATATCTCCTGCTGGAGCAAGTATTTCAATTCTATTCATTATAATTTATTAGCCAGCTGGTAACACATTTTGGCAGATGTCTTGGCAGCTTTCTTGAGATATGTATCGAATTGAATGGCATTTTCACCTTTATCAAAGATATCAGAAAGCCCTCTTGTAATAATGAAAGGCTTCTTGAAGACATAACATACTTGAGCAATCGATGCAGCTTCCATTTCTGCGCACATAGCATCAGGGAAGTATTTTTTGATGCGTTCAACTTGTTTTTTTGTGCTGACAAACTGATCGCCGGATGCGATTAATCCAACATAGGCATGCGTACCATTTTCCTCGAGTATTTCTTTTGCAAGCTGGACCATTTTTGGATCGGCTAAGAAGCTAACTGGCATATCTGGTACTTCGCCCATTGCACGGCCAAAGCTTGTTAAGTCAAAATCGTGGTGTGAGACGCGTTCACCAATAACGACATCCCCCACTTCTTCTTCAAGATTCAAGCCACCTGCTGAACCTACATTAATGACATGATCAATATCATAATCTTTTAAGAGAATTGTTGTTGAGATAGTTGCATTGACCTTGCCAATTCCTCCTTGTACAACAACAGTTTCTTTATTGCCTAAAAAGCCATGATAGAAATGATAACCACAATCTTCTTTTTCATCAATGACCTTCATTAGGGCAACAACTTCATCCACTTCTTCTTTCATGGCACCAATAATACCTAACATAATTACATCTCCTTCTTACATACAAAAATCAGACGTTCACATTCTTCTTTGTATGAATCAAAATCACTAAAGACTGTATAGGAAAACCCTGCTTCTTTCAGCATCTCACCATACACATGCACAGGTAATGTCTTCTGATGATGTATTTCATCGACGCAATCATCATTTTCTCTGTCGATGATGACAACATGATGTTCAATGCTGCCTGCACCATCACTTTTGACATCCCAGCAGAAATCAAAATCATCATCGTGGGATTCTTCATGATAGTCATTAAGAATGACATTGCATTTATAGAGGCTATCAACATCAAAGATGAATGTACCATTCATCTTCAAAGCCTGATAAGCATTCATCAAGACTTTTTTAACATCATTCTCATCCAATATATAGTTTAATGAATCGCATAAACATAAAACTAAATCTGCTTGCTGATTGCTTTCAAAATTAGTCATATCGACACGTTTAAAATTCACCTCAGCATTTTCAGCCATGGCTTTCTCTTTTGCGACATAAAGCATATCATCGGACAAGTCTGTTGCGACAACAGACTTGTTTTGTTTTGCTAAGCGAATAGCGACTTCTCCTGTCCCACAGCCCAGTTCAAGAACGGACTGGAATTTTGCATGCTTATTGATAAAATCAATATAGTCATTATAGAAAGCAGGATCCATTAAGGAATCATAGTAATAACTAAAATTCTCGTAACTCATTATTTTAAATACTCGCTAATATCAACTCTTGGCATATCGCCCCAAAGTTTCTCTAAGTTATAATTATCTCTTGCTTCGCCTTCAAAGATATGAACAACAATGTCACCTAAATCCATTAAAATCCACTGGCTGTTACGAAGGCCTTCAATAGCCTTAACTTCATATCCATTAAGTTCACACTGTTCTTCAACATTGTCTTTGATGGCATTCAGCAAACGTTGGTTACTGCCAGTACAAAGTACAAAATAATCAAATAAAGGGCTTGTTTCACGCATATCAATAGCGACGATATTTGTGGCAAGCTTGTCGTTCATGGCACGAACGATACATTCTAATTTTTCCATTTCATTTCTCCTATGAATTTATGATAGATTTTAAAAAATACGGGGTCGATTTCACGGTTGTTCGCCTTAGAAAAGTCATAAAAGCTTTGTAATGATTTTCTAAAGCCAACATCAATATCTTTGTTGCATAAAGCTATATCCGATGAGGAATCGTAACCTCTTAGTGGATCGAGCTTATCGGCACAATATAAGCATTTGCCAAGTTTTGAAATCGTCGTAGATGCTGTTGTATGGTCTTCAATGGCTTTAAGAATCTCCTTGTCATCAATAAGAAATTCTTTCTCACAGACATAGCTTGAAAGCCATTGATGCCAGATTGGCTTGGGCTTATCAATATATTCAGGATAGTATTCCTGCATCAGCTTCAAAGCTTTCTCAATAGGCATTTCTTTTGCGACATCATGCATGACACCTGCAATATAGCCTTTTCTCTCATCAAGTCCATTATTTTTCGTAAACTCAGCTGTCAGCTTGGCAACAGATAGAGAATGAAGATAACGTTTCTTATGCATACGATTCTTGATCATGCTATCAAGATAGAGACCATGTAATGAGATATAGTGCAGTACGCTTGGATCAAGCATCTGGATTGCCCCATCCTTAATCTCTGTTGAACTAGCAGTGATTGCTGGATTATCCATTTTAAGAAAATGATACTTTTTTAAGTTTTCATGATCTTCTGGATATCCGCCTCGATTGAAGGCAACAAGTTGTACAAGTTTGGAAATGTCTTTGGCAGATTTCCATTTTTCAAACGCACAGGCTTGATCCATTCCCATTAAGAAATAAAACTGATCATCAGGATAGCATGAAGTAAGGGTATGCAATGTATCAATCGTATAATTCTTTTCGTTTGAATCCTGATTGATTTCGATTGTACTCACTTGCATCTTTTCCTGTTTGCTTATCGCTAGTTTAAGCATGTTTATGCGATCAGTGTTACTGGCAGTGACATTTTCTTTCCAGGGATTATGCTTTGTTGGAATAAACCAGAAGCTGTCAAGCTGTAATGAAGCGATTGCGTCTTGGGCAATCTGGATATGTCCTAAATGGACAGGATCAAAGCTTCCGCCTAATAAGCCTATCTTCATGGTAGCTTATAGAGGACTTTGTCACTGCGCTTATATAATGTGATGACACGGCCAACAATCTGGATGACATCTGCTTTTGTCTGGGCAGCAATTTCTAAAGCTGCTTCGTTAGCTGTCTGAGGGCATGTCTGTAATAACCTGACTTTAATGAGTTCTTTGGCTTTTAGTGCATCATTAATGCTGCTGGCCTGTTTATGACTAACACCATCCTTACCAATCTGGAAGATGGGTTTTAATTGATGAGCCTGTGCTCGTAAATATCTTTTTTGTTTACCTGTTAACATATTTTCTCCTAAATTAATGCATCTCTTACGAAGACATCGATATCTTTTGGTACATATATTCTTACTTTATTTGCTGGCTTAACGGTGATGAAACCTAAACCACTGATCACAACTTCCTGACCATCTTTAAGGAAATATTCACGCATGACCATGTCCTGCATTCTAGCAATTTGATCAAGACAAGGTGATAATTCTTTATGATTGTCATAAAGTGAAGTAGCTTTGCTTGTCTTTGTACGATGAATCTTAAGGCGCTTAGAAAAGAAGGTTGTGATGCTTGCTTTTGTATCACCTAAATAATCAAAGCGAGCTAATCCCCCTATAAATAATGTCTGATCACCATTAAGCTGGTAGGTCATTGGTTTGACTTCTCCCTGAGGCATGATCAGTTTAAGTGTTTTCGCATCAACGACCTGCGTATACTGATGCTTATTGATAATGCCAGGTGTATCATAGATTGCACTTTTTTCATCAAGTGGGATCTTGATGAGGTCAAGGGTTGTTCCTGGGAATTCACTTGTTGTAATGAAGCCATCGCTTTGGCCATAATGTTTAAGTAAGCCATTGATGAATGTTGATTTACCAACATTACTCATTCCTACGACAAAGACATCCCTGCCCTTGCGATAGTTATCGATGGCATCATAGATTTCATCAAAATGATAATTCTTCTTGCAGCTAGTTAAGATGACATCAAGTGGCTTGATTCCCTCTTCTTTGAGTCTTCTTCTTAGCCACATTTCAATATGATGGTCTTTAAGACTCTTAGGCAGAATATCACGCTTATTTGCCAGCAAGAGGACATCATTATAGCCAATATGGCGCATTAGACCTGGTATGGCAGAGCCGTCATAGTCAAAAATGTCGACAATATAGACAACAAGACAATTCTTATCTCCAATGACGGATATCATTTTTAAGAAGTCTTCAGCACTTAAACTTGCATCAAATTGCTGATGATAATGCTGCAATTTAAAACAGCGTTGACAAAGGACATGTTCCCCTTGATTGGCACTTTGTGGCACATAGCCTATTTTCTTTGGGTCTGTTGACTGAATGACAGCCCCACAGCCATAACATCTTTTCTCTTCCATTCTTTCACCTCTTTACTTATTTTTACTCATATAAACATAAATTTCAATTAGAAAGCGTCGTCGTCAAGAAGATCTTCTAAGGAAATTGTTTCAAAATGTTGTTCTTCTTTTTTTGTTTTAGTTTTCTTAACAAGCTTCTTCTCATGGGATTCTTCTACTGGAAGATCAAAGAGATGAGGTTCTTGTTCGACTTCCATATTAATGATATCGTTGCCTTCTTCATTAAGATCTATGGTATTTGTTGATTTGACTGCAGGATCATAGATAAAGGTGATATCCCCTTCTAGTTTCTTTATTGCACTCATGCGATTTGTAGTATTGGCATAATTATAATCTGTTGGTGAAAGATCAATAATGTTGTTTTCACTATAGATTGTCAGCTTATCATCATTGTTGAGAACATATCCTGCAATGACATCCTGCTCTTTTGTCTTTGGTTTTTTTGCAATGATAATTCCTTTTGCACCACGTTTTGTTGCAGGAATATCGCTTATATGCAGACGTTTTATTCCGGCTGGCTTAGTGAAGATGTACAAGGACTGAGTGTGAGCTGGATCAAAGGATTGCATGAAGGCCAAGGTATCATTTTTTAAATTCATCGCCTTCACACCACTTGCCTTTGGTGAAAGGATGGATACTTCGCTTTCGCTAAATAGTGTTGCATAACCAGCTGTTGAACCTAATACAAGGCCGTCATGGCCATTTGTATAAGCTACTCCAACAAGTTTATGCGGCGCTTTTATATTCATTGCCTTATAAGTCTTAGTATAGCGAGATACTTCAAAGTCTTTTAAAAGCACACGCTTAATCATGCCATTATCACTTGCTAAAGTGACATAGAGCGGTGTATTGAAGTCTTTGACTAAGAGTGTAGAAATAATCTTTTCATCATTACCCATTTTGACAAGATAACTGATATGTTTACCAAGTTCTTTCCACTTAAAGTCTTCAATTTTATGGACGGGAATAAAACAATAATTACCAGCATCCGTAAAGGCTAAAAGTGTATCAAGTGTATTGGCTTTCGTCAGGGCAACAAGATAATCATTATCTTTCTTGCCAAAAGCTGTATTCTCGCTTGCTTTATAGCTACGTTCACTGATTTTCTTGATATAGCCATCACGTGTAAGTGAGACATAACAATCTTCAGGAATGATCATTGCTTGCTGATCGACTGAAGTATCTTTAATTTCATCCTTGATTTCAGTGAGTCTTGGTGAAGGATAATTCTTCTTGATAACTTTTAGCTCGTTAATAATGACATTACGTAAAACCTTATCACTATCAAGAATGGCATTAAGTTCATTGATTGTTTCATTTAAAGCCATTTGTTCATTCTCTAAAGCTACAATATCTGTATTCGTCAAGCGGTAAAGCTGCAACATAACAATAGCTTCAGCTTGATTTTGAGAGAAGCCAAATGTCGTCATCAGATTCATCTTTGCATCGCTCTTATCCTTTGAACCACGAATAACTCTAACAACATCATCAAGTATACTAACTGCTTTAATCAATCCAGCAACGATATGTTCTCGATCAATAGCTTTATGAAGATCATATTTCGAGCGTCTTGTTACAACATCAATTTCATGATTAATATAGCCATCAATTATGTCACAGATGCCCATCTGGACAGGACGTTTATCTTTAATGGCAACCATATTATAGGAATAATTCTTTTGTAGATCAGTATTCTTATAGAAGTAGTTTAAGGTATTGTTGGCATCAACATCTTTCTTCAAGTCAATGACAATTCTTAAGCCAGAACGATCAGATTCATCACGTACTTCAATAATTCCATCAATGGTTTTGTTGAAACGAATTTCATCAATCTTTCTTACCAGTTCAGCCTTATTGACCTCATAAGGGATTTCTGTCACTACAATCTGATTGATATTCTTTGCTTCCTCAATTTTACAACGTGAACGCACAATAACTTTTCCACGTCCATTCTTAAGAGCTTTCTGAATCTCTTGCTTCCCTTCGACAATCGCACCAGTAGGAAAATCTGGTCCCTTGATAAACTGATAGAGATCATCAAATGATGCATTAGGATGCTTGATCTTATAAATCGTTGCATCAATGACCTCACCTAGATTGTGAGGGGGAATGTCTGTCGCATAGCCGGCTGAAATTCCTGTTGCTCCATTGACAAGAAGATTTGGATATTTTGCTGGAAGGACAGTTGGTTCATATTCCGTATCATCGAAGTTAAGTGACATCTCAACAGTATCTTTATCAATATCTTTTAGTAATTCTAAGGCAATTGGCGCTAATCGTGCTTCGGTATAACGCATGGCTGCAGCTGGATCATTATCGATGGAACCATTATTACCTTGCATGTCGACAAGCGGCATACGCATTTTCCATTCCTGGGAAAGACGTACCATTGCATCATAAACTGAAGAATCCCCATGTGGATGATAATTACCGATAACATTACCAACAGTTTTGGCAGATTTACGATAAGGCTTATTAGGCAGATTGCCTTCTTTATACATTGCATAGAGAATACGGCGTTGAACCGGCTTAAGGCCATCACGCACATCAGGAAGAGCTCGGTCCTGGATGATATATTTGGAATAGCGGCCAAAACGGTCGCCCATGATGTCATCTAAAGACATCACTAACATGTTTGTATCAGGTTGTTTTTCTTTAGCCATCCTTTTCCTCCTAATGTTTCTTTACTAATTCTTTCTGATCCATTGTAAAGGCATCAAAATCATCTTCCATTGAGAACTGAACATTATCTTCAATCCATTCACGACGTGGCTCAACTTTGTCACCCATTAAAACAGAAACACGACGTTCCACTAAAGCAGCATCCTCGATGGTGACTTGGATGAGTGTTCTTGTTTCAGGATTCATGGTTGTTTCCCAAAGCTGGTCAGCGTTCATTTCACCAAGACCTTTGTAACGTTGCACATTATAACCTTTGCCCACTTTCTTTTTTGCTGCTTCTAGCTCTTTATCATCCCAGGCATAAACAATATTATCTTTCTTGCCATTCTTTTTAGAAATTTTATAGAGTGGTGGCATCGCAATATAAACCTTGCCTGCTTGGATAAGACCACGCATATAGCGATAGAAGAATGTCAGTAATAATATCTGAATATGAGCACCATCGGTATCGGCATCGGTCATGATGATGACTTTATCATAGGCAGCATCATCTACATTAAAATCACTGCCATAGCCTGCATTAATTGTATTAATCATTGTGCCAATTTCTTCATTTTTTAAGACATCAGCTAAACTGGCACGTTCTGTATTGACAACTTTACCACGAAGAGGCAAAATGGCCTGAAATTTACGGTCACGACCTTGTTTTGCACTACCGCCGGCAGAATCCCCTTCGACAAGATAAAGCTCATTCTTGTTTTTATTGCGGCTCTGAGCAGGCGCCAGCTTACCAGAAAGTATGGCTTTTTCTTTTTTGGCCTTGCCATTACGTAAAGCTTCTCTTGCCTTTCTGGCAGCATTTCTAGCAGCTGCAGCTTTGATCATCTTGTTGACAAGTTCATCAGCTTCTTCTTTGTTTTCTTCAAGATAATAGGTTAGCTGTTCAATAGTTACCTTTTCAAGAATGTTTTTAGCAATTGGTGAACCAAGCTTGCTTTTTGTCTGTCCTTCAAACTGTAAGTATTCTTCTGGAATCTTAACGGACAAGATGGCCGTTAAGCCTTCGCGGACATCATTACCTTCAAGATTCTTATCTTTCTTCTTCAAAAGATCATATTTTCTTGCATAGTCATTAAAAACTTTTGTAAGACCACTCTTAAAACCCATTTCATGGGTACCACCATCACTTGTACGAACGAGGTTGACAAAGGAAACAATATTTTCCTGATAGCCTTCATTAAATTGCAAGGCGACTTCGACTTCTATTTCGTTCGAATTATCATCAAAAGAAACAATTTTTGAAATGAGCTTATCTTTCCCGGAATTAAGCCAATTTACAAATTCAACCAATCCGTTTTCATAATGATAGCTTTCGTGGCGATCAGTACGTTCATCATGAAGAACCATTTCAATACCTTTTAAGAGAAAGGCATCTTCTCTAAGTCTTTCTGAGATTGTTGAAAAGTTGAAATTAATATTGGAGAAAATCTCATGATCAGGCATGAAATGAATAATGGTTCCTGTTTTCTTTGTTGAACCAACAGTTTTCAGTTCTCCAATAACACTGCCGCCCTTTTCAAAGTGCTGGGTAAAGATCTTCCCATCACGCATAACCGTAAGGTCAAGATAGCTACTCAAGGCATTAACGACTGAAGAACCAACACCATGCAAGCCACCACTTGTTTTATATCCGCCATCGCTGGAGAATTTTCCACCTGCATGCAATACTGTTAAAATGACTTCAGTTGTAGGTCTGCCTGTTTCAGCATTAATCCCTGTAGGCATACCGCGACCTTCATCTTCAACCGTTATACTATTATCCTTATGGATGGTAACTGTTATCTTCTTACCATAACCGGCAAGAGCTTCATCGATAGAGTTATCGACAATTTCCCATACCAAATGATGTAATCCACGGTTATCTGTTGAACCGATATACATCCCCGGTCTCTTTCTAACAGCTTCTAGTCCTTTTAATATTTGAATATCCGATTCATCATAATGACTCTTTGGCATTCTATAACCTCCTAAAACCGACATATTATAACATAATCTTCTCTTGATGGATAGTCAATAAAAATTGTATTTTGGGCATATATGCGTGTTTTTTACGCTTCGTTTCATTGTATTTTTAGCGAATCCATGTATAATACAACCGAGGTGAAAAATAATGAAATTGCTGCTAACAACGCTATGTTTACTAGCAAGCTATCTGTATGGATCCATTCCTTTTGCCTTAGTAATTGGGAAAGTTTTCTATAATACAGATGTCAGGGAGTCTGGTTCACATAATTTGGGAGGTACAAATGCTGGCCGCGTCTTAGGGAAGAAGGCAGGCGCTGCGGTTATTGCACTAGATGCAACAAAATGTATTGTTACGGTGCTCTTTGCCCGTTTCATGATTCACACATTTCAGCTTTGGCCAGAGTTATTCTACCCTTGTGCTTTTCTTTGTATCTTTGGTCATTGTTATCCATGCTTTGCCCAGTTCAAAGGTGGCAAGGGTGTTTCAAGCGCCATTGCTTATACACTTGTGACAAATATCTATTCCTTCTTCATTGCTCTTGCAACATTCTTAGTGACACTTAAGATTAGTAAGTTTGTTTCACTTTCATCAATGCTTGGATGTATTGCTGTATGTATTGGGATGTTCTTTGTTGAACCCAGCATGGTCGCACGTATTACGAATGTCTGTATAACAGTATTAGTGATCTATCGACATCATGCCAATATTGGACGTATCATTCATGGTGAAGAAGCGAAAGTCAAATGGTTAAAGTAAAAGAGAATGGTTTAAAAGCCATTCTCTTTTACTTTGTATAGGATTCATTAGACTGATATGGCAGATAGTCATTCTCTCCCAATGTTTCAATATGATAATCTCCATCATAATCAACAATCGTTAGCGAACAGCCATCAACAACCTGACGATTGACTTTCACAAAATCATGACGGCTTAAATGCAGCATACAGGCCATGAATACTGTGAAGCAGAAACCATGTGTCACAATAAAGACACTGTCATAGTTCTTATGAGTAATGTCATTTAAAAAATCATTCACACGTTCAATAATGCTTGTATAGCTTTCGCCTTCAGGCATCCCCTCAATAGCATCAGGTTCATTCCATAATTTTGTATAAGCATCTTTAAGATTAGCAGGCATATGGTCAATATACTTGCCTTCTGCTAAGCCAAAGTTCATTTCCCGAATACGTTCATCCTTGATAATGTTTTCTTTAGGAAAGACAAGTTTGGCTGTATCATATGCACGCTTGATTGGAGAAGCATAGATGGCATCAAAATGCATTGCACTTACTTTTTTACGCAAAGCTAAGGCGTTTTCGATACCTTGTTCAACAAGAGGTGAATCCTGACATCCTTGAAGTCTTCGCTCCTGATTCCAAACTGTTTTACCATGTCTTGTGATATAGATTTTCATAATAATCCTCCCAAAAAAGAAAATAAGGGCTTACACCCTTATTTGTATTGATCATTTATACTTTTCATGATTTTTCTAATTTGTGCTTCGCTAGGTTTGCGGCCAGTTCCCTGGAACATAGCACGAACCATCTTTTCATTGATAGGTGGATTCTTCTTAAGTTCTCTCTTGAACATCCATCTAGCAAAGAAGAAACCAACTAAAGCACCAATAATAACTGAAATAAAAACAGTTGCAAAGTTTGCCATTCTTTTCGCCTCCAATAAATCTTTTATATTATAACAAAGAGTTAAACATTTGTAAAATCAAAAGAAAGGGATGACCCCTTTCAATGATTATAATTCCTGATAATTTTTAATGACATTATCTACAGTGAAGCCATATTCAGCAATCACTTTGCTAGCTGGTGCTGATGCGCCATATGTAGAAACTGACATAGCTTTACCATCTAAGCCAACATATTTATACCAGCCGAAGTCAGTCTGCATTTCAACAGAAAGACGCTTGCGGCAAGCTTTTGGTAAGACTGATTCCTGGTATTCTGCTGATTGTGCATCAAAACGTTCACAGCTAGGCATAGAGACAACACGTACACCAATACCTTCAGCATTAAGCTTATTGCTTGCTTCGATTGCAAGTGCAACTTCTGAACCTGTAGCAATGATAATGCCATCAAGTTCATGATCTTCCTTACGAACAATGTAAGCACCACGTGCCACATCATCATAAGTCGCATTAGTGATATTTGGGACATCCTGTCTTGTCAGGATAAGAGCTGTTGGTGCATCAGTTGTTTCAACTGCAATCTTCCAGGCAGCCATCATCTCAGAAGCATCTGCAGGTCTTAAAACCTGCATGTTGACCATGCTTCTTAACATGGCAAGCTGTTCAACTGGCTGATGTGTAGGTCCGTCTTCACCAACGGCAATTGAGTCATGGGATAATGGTAGAATGATTGGTAATTTCATCAGACATGCCATACGTGCAGCAGCCTTGAAATAGTCAGAGAAGACTAAGAAACCACCAGCAGCTACCTTAACACCATGATGTAATGTCATACCATTCATGATAGCAACCATGGCGAATTCTCTAATACCAAAATAGAGATTGCGGCCATTGTAATGATCAGGACCAAAGCGATCTTCATTAGCAATTGTAGTTTTCGTAGAGCTTGCAAGATCGGCAGTACCTGAGAGGAATGTTGGATTCTGCTTAGCAACTTCCTGAATAACTTTTAAGCTTGTGTTTCTTGTTGCTTCATTATCATTGAAATGATATGTCTTGGCAAGTTCTTCATAGTCCAATGTGAACTTACCGGCCATAGCATTCATATATTCCTCATAAGCCTCAGGATAAGCTTCCTTGTAGGCTTTTAAAACCTTATTCCATTTATTGTAGGCACGTTTGCCACGGTTAAAGACATTCTTTTTAAAATCCTCATAAACTTCTTCTGGAACAAAGAAATTTTCATGATCAAAGCCGTAAGAAAGTTTAGCGTTCTTGCCATCCTCTTCGCCTAATGGAGCGCCATGAACCTTATTTGTACCCTGGTTCTTTGAACCATAGCCAATTGTTGTCTTCATGATAATGATTGATGGCTTGAAGCTTTCCTTCTTAGCACGACGAATAGCTCTAAGCATGGCTGTTGTGTCATTGCCATCAGCAACTTCAATAACCTGCCAGTTCATCGCTTCATAACGCTTCTTGACATTCTCACTAAATGAATAAGATAAAGGACCATCTAGTGTAACATCGTTATTATCATAAATCACAATAAGTTTGCCTAAAGCAAGATGACCTGCTAATGAAGACGCTTCATAAGAAACACCTTCTTCCATATCACCATCACCACATAATACATATGTATAATGATCAACGATATTGAAATCTGGCTTATTGTATTTTGTGGCTAAGAATTTTTCTGCCATAGCCATACCTACAGCCATAGGAATACCCTGCCCCAAAGGACCGCTTGAAGCGTCAACACCATCGGTTACATCACATTCAGGATGACCAGGCGTCTTGCTTCCCCATTGTCTGAATGCTTTAAGATCTTCGATAGAAAGATCAAAGCCTGACAAGTGTAATAATGAATAAAGCAATGCACTTGCATGTCCGCTTGCGAGAACAAAACGATCACGGTTGTCCCATTTTGCTTGCTTAGGATTAACACGTAATTCTTTTGTAAAGAGCGTGTATAAAGCAGGTGCAGCATCTAATACCATACCTGGATGACCTGACTTAGCTTTATTGATCATATCAATGCCAAGAGATCGAATGGTTGCAATAGATAATTCAGAATCCATTTTTTTATAATCCCCCTATTTTCCAACTTACAATAACATAAAAAAGGTGTTTTTGGAACACCTTTTAATGAACTTTTTTCTTTCTACGTACAGGTGTAACGTCATTGCCATTAGGATCGATAACACGAATGCCTTCTAGCTGCTGACGCATCCCTTCTCTAAAGATTTTAATATATTGCGCTCTGAGTTCTTTTTGTCTTGCTTTTTCTTCGGGAGATAATTCTTCAGTCTTGCTTTTATGGGCAAGTGCATTAATCTCCTTTATGAGTGCATCCATCTGATCTGACATGTATTTCACCTCAAATTAAAGGACCTAAGAGCTTTAGTCTATCCCTGTTGTAATTACAGGTGGGTATCTTGTATCACGCTTTAGGATCCCTACATAAATGCAGGTATTCAACACCGCAGATAACAATCAGATTCCCTTATGATAAATGTAGGAAATGCATATATCTCTTAGGTCACTCACATTATATCATAACTTATTGACTCGTCAATTGATTATTTCTTGATTGGCACAATCGTATAATCAGCACTGTATTCATCATTGAAAAGAGGTAAGATAGCCTCGATGTCTGAAGCTGTTATAGCATTGATTTCATCAATGAGTGTAAAGGCATTGATGCCTTCAAAATAATAACGGCTAAACATATTCGCAACCGTTTCTAATGAATTAAAAGCCTGAATAAGAATACCAATATTCTTCTTCTTAACGCGCTCAAGAACTTCTTCATCAATCTGATAATCTTTCATATTTCTAATAAGCTCATGAAGCTTATTTCTAAGCATGTCACTATGATCACTATCACAGGACATGCTGTAGAAGGCATAATCTCTTTCCTGGGTTAAGCCGGCTGAAAAAGAGTCGTTGATTAAGCCTTGATTACTCCACTCTTCTCTTAATGATGAGCTTTTAGAGAAAAGCATATCTGTCAGAAGCGTGAAGGCTAATTCACGCTTAAGTTTCGCATGAGGATCTTTTGGCGTGTCATTGATCTTAATATTGACAGCTACTTTATCGACGGTTACATCCATCATCTTGACTTCAGACTTGACATCAACCTGGGCAGGTTCATTAATTGTGCCACGGATAATAGGTGGCATTGGTGAGAAATGCTTTCTCGCTTGATTATTTCTAATTTCTTCCATCATTTCATCAGCATCAAAGTGCCCTGCTACAAAAAGCATCATATTGCTTGGATGATAGAACGTATTGTAGATGCGGTGAAGCAAAGGTGCATCAATTTTTGCAATCGATTCAACTGTACCAGCAATATCAATACGGACAGGATGATTGTGATAGAGATTATGAACGCCACCAAAATAGCTTTGCCAGTCAGGATTATCATCATACATGCCTATTTCCTGTCCGATAATGCCACGTTCTTTTTCCACTGATTCCTGTGTCACGTTGCATTCCTGGACAAAGTCAAGTAAGAGATTCACACAGGCTTTTTCATGAGATGTTGTCGAAAAAAGGTAGGCTGTTCTTGTATTGGAAGTAAAGGCATTCGAGCTTGCTCCAAGTTTCGCAAATTCATTGGATGCATCACCATCATCCATGTCAAACATCTTATGTTCAAGATAATGGGCAACGCCATCAGGGACAGTGATCATTTCTGTTTCATTGATAGGCACAAATGTTGTATCGATGGAACCAAAGTTTGTCGTAAAGAGACCATATGTTTTGGTGAAATCAGGCTTAGGCATAAGATAAACCTGAAGACCGTTTGCCATCACTTCATGATAGAGTGTTTCTTTAATTGTCTGATAATATATCTTTTCCATAAGGGTCCTTTCCTGTTAAGAGATAAACTGTATCGAGCTTAATCTGCTTAGCACATCTGATAATGTCTTCACGACTTACGGCATTAATCTTGTTAATGTAGTCCTGAATGGATTGTTTTTTGTGGACAAGGTCGCGGTTATAGGCAAGTGAAATCAGGTAGCTTGAAGAATCGTAGGCTTTTGTCAGTGAAGAAACAACCATCTGTTTAGCCATCACGAGTTCATCGTCACTAAAGTGACCATTTCTAAAGTTTTCAATTTCTTCATCAATGAGTTCCCTCGCCTTTTGATAATGCTTTGTTTCAATGCCGCTAGCGATGACCATGATGCTGTTGAAGGGATCATAGCTAGCAGTAATATAATAGCAAAGACTATTCTTTTCACGGACATTTAAGAAGAGCCTGCTTTGTGAATAGCCACCCAGCATATCAACGAAAATACTCATCGCTTCTGTATCATCATCTTTGAAGTCTGTTTTGAGGGTATAGCCAAGATTAAGCTTAGCCTGAGTGATTTCCTGCTTTTCAATGATCTCAAGGACTTCATCTTTATCGCTTGTAAAATCATAGATCACAGGATGCTCTTGATTATGTGCTTCAAAGTGCAAGTTATCTTTAAAGCTTTCCACAACATGTTCATCAATATCACCAACGATATAGACATGCTTATCATCATTTTGAAGCATTGAGAGATAGGCCTGAAAAACATCTTCACCTTTTATCTTTTCAACATCTTCTTTTTCACCAATCGCACTGATATCAATAGGGGTATTCATACCCATATAATGATAAAGCTGATCAATAGAATAATTCATTTTATCATCAAGTCCTTGCTGGATACGGGCAATGATTTCTTTCTTCTTGATTTCCACAAGATCTTGATCAAAGCTTTGATGATTGACTAATGGTGTAAAGAGTACTTCATTAAGTAAGTTAATCTGCTTTTCGAGAAGATCATCATTAACAGGCAGGAATTCCTGGTTCACAGCTGTTGTTCGCAAGGAGATGATATGAGATTGTCCTTTAGTTGAGACATTGGCACCAAGACTAGCTCCATAGAGGTCGTCAAGATAACTTGAAAGTAAGGCATTAGTTGGATATTTCTTTGTTGCACTGGTCATGACAAAAGCTAAAACGGCTCTTAAAGCAGCACTTTCTTTTGTCAAGGGTGCTTTAAAATTAATATGAATTGTAATATCTTTAAATTTCTTTGATGGAATAATATGAAGGGTGTAACCATCCATCTTAAATACATTTTGCATTGTTCATTCCTCCATGAATCCTATTATAACTGAATTTGTTTTATAAACAAAGAAAAAGGCTCTTGATGAGCCTTTAGACTAACGTCTTGATTTATCGTATGGAATACCATCTGCACGAGGGGCAGCGCTATTCTTAGAAGTAAATGCCAGTAAGATCAATGTTGCTACATAAGGAATGAGCTTATAGAACGTATCTGGTAAAGAGAGTTTTGCGATAAATGGAATGGAGCTATAAGCAAATGAGATGGTCTTTGTAAAACCAAAGAAGAATGCAGCCCCACCAATACGAAGTGGTGAGTAGTTACCAAAGATCATAACAGCTAATGCCAAGAAACCATAACCAGCAACAGTACCAGTAAATTCAGTAGAAATTGGGATGATATAAATCAAACCACCAACACCGGCAAGAATACCTGAAAGAGCAACACCAGCATATCTTGTCTTATAGACAGAAATACCAGCAGCATCTGCTGCCTGAGGGTTTTCACCGCAGCTTCTTAAATGAAGACCGAATTTTGTCTTCATCAAGAGATACCATGAGAAAGCCAATAATAGGAATCCTAGGAATGTTGTAATATAGCAATTCTTAAAGAGCAAGTCACCGAGAACTGGGATGGATCCAAGACCTGGAATGGATTCAATTCTGAATTCATTCGTAAAGGAAATATTCTGTGCGCCATCCTGAACTGTCTTTGCGATAAAGATTGCAAGACCTGCACCTAAGATATTAAGTGCGGTACCAGAGATGGTCTGGTCAGCAGCTAAGTTGATAGCGGCAAAGGCATGAAGCATTGAGAATAGGAATCCAGCAAGAGCAGCAATAGCCATTGAGGCAAAAAGCAAAGGCATGCCACTTAATACTTGATTCGTCTGTGCCCAGTTCATAAAGAAGATACCCGAGAAAGCACCAATAACCATGATACCTTCAAGAGCCAAGTTGACTACCCCACCACGTTCTGAGAACATTGCACCAAGGGCAACAATCATAAGAGGAATCGCAAACAATAATGTTTGATTAAATAAGAAATAAACAATACTCATTATACCTTACCCTCCTCTTTCTTTCGCTTATTTGCTTCATGTTTCGCAAAGACATGCTTAATAAACAATGTGAAAGAAGCAAAGTAAATAATAACACCAGTAATAATCTGAATAACTTCAACAGCGATATTAAGTGACTGGAGGTAGTTACCGCCAACATTAATATAACCCATAAATAATGCAGCGAAGATACAGCCAATTGGGTTGGAGAAGCCAAGTAAGGCAATTGGGATACCATTAAAGCCTTCATCAGGAAGGACTTCAGTAATCTGTAATGTCTTACCAGAACCGCATAAGTATGGTAATGCACCACCAACACCGGCAAAGAAGCCAGCAGTAGCTAAGGCAAGAATGAGGGTTTTCTTTTCATTCATACCTGCATATTTCGCAGCATCTTTATTGAAGCCGACTGCTTTTAATTCATAGCCAAACTGTGTCTTATTCATAATGACCCAGGCAAGAATGCATAAGCCTACAGCAATCAAGAAAGCAACAACGAAACGTAAATTAGAATCACCAGTTGAAAGCAAGCCATCAAGAGGTGTTCTTGGCAATGAACGCGATTCAGGAATTGTCATAGATTCAGCACCTGTCGAGTTATAAATTGTTGACTTAATGCCCTGGATGACAAGAAGTAAACAAATATAGTTACACATGATTCCGGAAATAACGACATTGACATTCTTAAAAGCCTTCAGGAAGCCAGGGATAAGAGCCCATAAGGCACCAGCTAAGCCAGCACATATTACAGCTACTATCCAAACAAGGCTATCAGGAATAAATGTCCAGCGAATAGAGATGTACATGGCAACAAATGAACCGATGAGGTACTGGCCAGGAACACCGATATTGAATTCACCAGTCTTGTAGGCAAAGGCAACACAAAGACCAGTCATCATGATTGGAATAGAAAGATAAATCATTTGTGAGAAGGATTCAGTTCCACGATAGAAACCACCGGATAAGAGAATACCGAAACCTTCTAATGCTTCATTTGGTGCAAAGATCAAAATAATGATAAATCCAACAACAAGACCAAAGAAGATTGAAATGAGAGAGGCAATAACAGATTTTGTGCCATCTTTTGCGAATAATTTACTTAGCATATTGAGCGCCTCGCTTACTTCCGGCCATATAAAGACCTAATTCTTTAATATCAGTTGTCTTAGGATCTAAGTCACCAACAATTTCCCCTTCATATATGACAAGGATACGGTCACTTAAAGCCATAACTTCATCAAGTTCAAGAGAGACAAGAAGGACAGCTTTGCCTTCATCACGTTGCTTGACAATCTGTTTATGGATGAATGAAATCGCTCCTACATCAAGACCACGTGTTGGCTGTACGGCAATCAGTAAATCACCATTCGCTTCAACTTCTCTTGCGACGATGGCTTTCTGCTGGTTACCACCGGACATGCCACGAACAATGGATTTGCGGCCTTCCCCACTTCGTACATCATATTCTTCAATAAGCTTATCTGCATATTGATCCATCTTTTCGAAATTCAAGAAGCCTTTTTTATGGTATTCAGGTTTGTAATAATTCTTGAGATTGATATTCATAGACAAGTTGTAATCAAGAACTAAACCATGCTTATGTCTATCTTCAGGAATATGCTTCATGCCATCATCAATTCTTTCACGAATAGACTTGTGTGTAATGTCAATATCATTTAAGTAGATCTTGCCACTTGTAGGCTGTGCTAAGCCTGACAAGTTATAAACAAGTTCTGTCTGACCATTACCATCAATACCAGCAATACAAACAATTTCTCCAGCTCTTGCTTCAAAAGAGACATCATTGACTAAGGCTTTGTTGGCACCTTTTGGATGATAAGTCAAATGTTCGACTTTTAAGATGACATCTTTAGGTTTAGCTGGTGTTTTGTCAACAACAAGCTGTACCTTATGACCAACCATCTTTTCAGAAAGCTGTTCTTTGCTGACATCGGCTACGTTGACAGTATCGACATACTTACCTTTGCGCAAGATCGTACAACGATCGGCAACAGCCTTAATTTCATTAAGCTTATGTGTAATAAAGATAATGGATTTACCTTCAGCCTTAAGGTTTTTCATGATGAGCATTAATTCATCAATTTCCTGTGGTGTTAATACAGCTGTAGGTTCGTCAAAGATTAAAATATCATTATCTCTAAATAACATTTTCAAAATCTCTACACGTTGCTGCATGCCAACGGTAATGTTTTCAATAAGTGCATCCGGGTCAACGTTCAGCTTGTATTTTTCAGAAAGCTCCATGACTTTCTTGCGTGCGTTTCCCTTTACTAATTTTCCCCCAAATCCAGTCTCTTCAATACCTAGAATGATATTTTCAAGAACTGTGAAATTATGAACCAGTTTGAAATGCTGATGAACCATGCCGATACGATACTTATTTGCATCGTTAGGGTCATTGATCTTTACAGCTTTACCATTAATGCGAATCTCTCCTTCATCAGGCTGATATAGGCCAAAGAGAATACTCATCAAGGTTGATTTACCGGCTCCGTTTTCTCCAAGCAGAGCATGAATTTCGCCTTTTTTTACTTGAAGAGTGATATTGTCGTTTGCTTTAATACCTGGGAACTCTTTTGTGATATTAAGCATCTCGATTGCATAATCGTCCAATATCGCCACCCCTTTCTTTCGGTATTATACTATAAAGTTTAGTGAAAAGATATGCTTTTTTCTTTGAAAAAGAGATGAGCATAGCTCATCTCTCCAGACTGTTGACGATTAACCACATCGTTGGCGGTCTTTTTTTATAGATTGATATATTTTATGATTCATCCTCTTTTTTCTGAATATATTTCTCCAGATAATAAAAAAATTGGGTCTAGATTCTTCTATCCTATCCCCATCGCCTTTAACGTTTCCTCATTTTGATGCTCAAAGCAGGAATTTTGGGCGCAATGCGCCTCCTGCATCCTTCCAAGGTATGTGCATAACTTCTTGAGATTCATTCCTGTGAATATCAACATAAGATTATCATACACTCTTTCGAATCCTGTATATAGCGTATAGTCCAGCCCGTGTCTTCTCTTGCCATCCGCAAATACCTT
>NZ_JNKU01000002.1 GCF_000702165.1 Sharpea azabuensis DSM 18934 | reverse complement strand
AAGGAAGCAGAGAACTTTTTTTAACGAAATCACAGCTGTGTTTCCAAGACATGATCTCTCTGCTTTCTTAAGTCTATTATAATGTATGCCTACAAAATAAAAGACTAGAAGTTAAATTTAAGCAACCTCTAGTCAGTACGTTTATTTAGTGAAGAGAAGAACGATACATTAATAGTCATAGCTATCAATCGTTGTTTACGAGCTTACCTTATGGATGTCTCAAGTTATAATGACTAACTTCTCTTCAGTGAAATGATATCACATCTAGATAAAATAAAAAACTAGAATTATTACTTGAATAACTTCTAGTTCTATAATACGAAGAGACATATGTTTGGTGTGCTGACAGCACCAAAAAAGAACTGCATTAAATGCGGTTCTTTCTGAGCTCTTCTCTTCTTTTTGCTTCTTCATCATAGCGTTCGATAATTCTTGCCACAACTGGATGTCTGACGACATCAAGAGCGCTTAAATAGATGAATTTGATGCCTTTGACGCCTTTAAGAAGCTTTGCAGCAACCTTCAGACCACTTTCAACACCATGTGCTAAGTCGATCTGAGTAATATCACCCGTAATGATCATTTTAGAATTAAAGCCAAGACGGGTCAGGAACATCTTCATCTGATTATTAGTTGTATTCTGTGCTTCATCTAAAATGACATAAGCATCATCAAGCGTACGTCCACGCATGTAGGCTAATGGTGCAATTTCAATAATGCCTTTTTCAATCAGTCTATCTGTCTTCTCAACGCCAAGCATATCATATAAAGCATCATAGAGTGGACGGAGGTAAGGATCAATTTTTTCTTTAAGATCACCAGGCAAGAAACCGAGTGATTCCCCTGCTTCAACAGCTGGACGCGTGAGGATGATACGTTTAACTTCATTATTCTTTAAGGCCTGCACGGCGAAGATAACTGCAAGATAGGTTTTACCTGTACCAGCTGGTCCTATTGCGAAGACAACATCATTATTTTTCAAAGAAAGATAGTAATCTCTTTGTCCGATTGTCTTTGGTGTAATCAGCTTACCGGAATGGGTTCTTGCAATCTGGATGGAATAAAGAGATTCTAAATCCTTAAGCTGATTGGATTTACTAAGCGCAATGGCACTCATAATTTCTTTTTTAGAGACACGAATATGCTTACGAATAAGCTTCAATAAATGCATAATAACATCTTCTAGTTGTTCATTTTCTTCCTGAATGATGATCTCGTTGCCTCTTACAATAATATCCGTCTTGAATTCTTCTTCAAGAATGGCAATGTTTTCTTCATTTGCTCCACAAAGGGCTTGGATTTCTTCAATTGTATAATTCGCTAATTCAAGTCTTTTTTCCATAAATGTTCACTTCCTAGTATCATTATACATGAAAAAAAGAAGGCTTTACACCTTCTTTCTTACTTTTATCTTCTTCTTTTGCGCTGATTCTTTCTAGCTGCTTCTGATTTCATTTTTCTCTTTAAACCAGGTTTAACGTAGAATTCTCTCTTACGAGCTTCAGCAAGGGTTCCTGTTCTAGATACCTGTCTTTTGAAACGACGTAAAGCGTCATCTAAAGATTCGTTTTCTCTTACTACAGTTTTAGCCATTGGACATTCCCCCCTTTACTTCTAAGATTACGTTAGTCATTATAACATCTCATTACATTAATGCAATACTTTTTTACGAATTATGAGATATTTATTCAGCCATTAGCTTTACACCAGCAGAAGCACCAATACGTGTTGCACCTGCTTCAATCATTGCCATCATTTCTTCATGTGTATGAATGCCACCTGATGCTTTTACTTGGCAACGATCGCCAACAGTCTTCTTCATCAGTTCAACTGCATGCACAGTTGCTCCGCCTTTAGAGAAGCCGGTTGATGTTTTCACAAAGTCAGCTCCAGCTTCTACAGAAAGTTCACATGCACGAATAATTTCTTCATCACTTAATAAGCATGTTTCAAGAATGACTTTAGTCACTTTTCCTGGTGTTGCATCAACAACAGCCTTGATATCATCAAGAACATACTGATCATCATGATCCTTTAAAGCTCCAACATTAATGACCATATCCACTTCCTGAGCACCATTTTCAACAGCTTCCTTAGCTTCAAATACTTTTGTAGCAGTTGTTGTTGCGCCTAATGGGAAACCAATTACAGTACAAGGCTTAACATCAGTTCCCTTTAATTCTTCAGCACAGAATTTTACCCAGCAGGCATTAACCATGACACTCGCAAAATCATATTGCTTAGCTTCATCACAGAGCTTCTTGATATCTGCTTTAGTTGCGTCCTGGGCCAAATTTGTGTGGTCAATATACTTATTATATTTCATCTTCATTTCCTCCTCTAAAGATCATATCGATAGCACTCTTGGCAACATACTTATCACCTGGATAAGGTATGTTGGATAAGCTTGATGCCATGAATTGCTCGTGACCTTTTCCCAATATTAGAATTATATCATCTTTACATGCAAGTTCAATAGCTTGCGAAATCGCAATACGGCGGTTCGTAATAATGACTGATACTGGTCTTGTGATATATTTTTGCATCTTTTCACATGCTTCTTGGATATTATCTATTCGTCCATCCTGTTCAGTTAAAATGACCTGATCACAGTATGCATTCGCAAGTCTGGCAATTTCGGCTTCTCTTTCATCGTTCCTGCTGCCACTAGGACCAAATACGGCAATAATACGGCCCTTTCCTCTTTTTACTTTTCTAGCAAACTTAAAGATATTCTTATAGGAATGAATATAGGCACAATAATCGATAAGCACATCAAATGGCTGATTTGTTTCTAAAAGCTCCATTCTTCCATCAATAGGCTTGATATACTGCAAAGCCTCAATAATCTGTTCCAATGGCATTTCCATTGATTTCAAGGCAGCAATAAGTGCTAAAACCATTGGTACATTGAAACCACCCAAGATTGGTACAGAAACATCAAACATATGACCATCAAGCAAAAGAATGAATTCAGTATGGTCGATGAACTCACGAATATCATGAGCCATAATATCAGCATGATGTTCAATGCCATATGTAATAATCTTGGCCTTAATGACTTCATTTGTCTGCAAATAGTGATTAAAGACAACCGAATCAGCATTAAGAATGACCGTATTCTTTTCGTCAAGACGAATAAACAATTTCGCATAAGCTCGCATTAAATTCTCTAATGTGCCATGAAAATCTAGATTTTCCGGATAGAGATTTGTAAATATAGCAACATCAAAATCAATAGAATCAACTCTATGGAGAGTAAGACCATAACTAGAGACTTCTAAGGATACCCCTTTGACATTGGCTTTCACCATTTCATTAAGGGTACGGTGAAGATAGATAGGTTCTGGCGTTGTATAAGGCGAATGCACAATGCGATTATCAAACTGAGAATCGTTAGTTCCCATATAGCCCATACGAATATAGTGACCAAGTACATCCCTAATCATCAAAGAAACAATTGTCTTACCACTTGTCCCTGTAACACCAAAAACAGTCATTTTGTATGAAGGATAGTCATAAAAGATATTTGCGACACGATTCAGTTCCGCCAAAACATCATTAACCTGGATATAAAGCACACCAGGATATTCACGTTTTAGCGGCTTGGAATGCACAATGCATTTTGCCCCCTGAAAGACAGCATCGTCGGCATACTTATGTCCATCCGTACTTAAGCCTTCAACACAGAAGAATATCGAATCTTTACCAACATATCTTGAATCACTATGTAAAGATAGAATTTTAAAATCTTCCTCAACATCAAATAATTCATTGATTCGTTTCATGATTTATTTTTCTCCTAAAAGATCCACCCCATCACAGGCAGTAATCTTGATATCATAAAGATGATTGAGCTTAATTGCATCATCCTTTACCTTTACACGTAAATAATTAGAAGCATGACCGATTTTATAGCCATCTTTTTCCTCTTCAAATAAAACTTCAAGAGTTCTACCAACCTGACTTAAGGCAAAGTCATGTTTCAATTCATCACTTAAAGCCATTAAACGCTTGACACGATCTTTCTTTACGTCCCCTGGCACCTGATCGGCCATCTTTGCAGCAGGTGTCCCACTACGCATTGAATATGGGAAGACATGCAGCTGATTGAAATGGCATTTCTTAATCCAGTTATAGGTATGTTCGAAGTCTTCTTCAGTTTCTCCTGGGAAGCCAACAATAACATCCGTTGTGACAGAAAGCGTTGGCAAGGCTGTCTTCAGTTTGTTGAGGTTTTCTTCAAATTCAGCTATTGTATAATGACGAGCCATACGTCTTAATGTCTCATCTGTACCTGACTGAATAGGAATATGAAGATGATCAACAATAACTGGTGAAGTGGCTATTAAGTTAATGATTTCTGGTGTCACCTGACTCATTTCGATAGAAGAGATACGTATTCTCTTTAATCCTTCTACTTTTGTCGAAAGGTCTCTTAGTAAATCACTAAAGCTATAATTTTCTAAATCCATGCCATAGCCAGCTGTATGAATGCCTGTTAAGACAATCTCGACAAAGCCCTGATTCACAAGTTCCTGCGCCTGTCTTAAGACATCTTCCGGAGCTCTTGACCGTACGCCACCGCGAGCATAAGGAATGATACAGTATGTACAGAAATTATTGCAGCCGTCCTGGATTTTCATAAAAGCTCTAGTACGGTTTTCAAACGATGTGATATTAAGCTTTTCAAATTGCTTTAGCTTCATGACATCGGAAACATCGACAATCTGTTTATGATTCACCTTATAATCTTCAATATAATCAACAATCTTCTCACGATGCTTTGTCCCGATGACAATATCAACACCTTCAATCCCTGCAACTTCACCGCTAGCTACCTGGGCATAGCAGCCCACAACCGCAATAATCGCATCAGGGTTTTCTTTTTTTGCACGTCTGATCATCTGGCGGCTTTTGGCATCGCCGGTATTTGTGACCGTACATGTATTAATGACATAGACATCAGCCTTTTCTTTCCAGTCAACGCTTTGATAGCCTCTTTTCTTAAAGAGTTCAAGCATCCCTTCTGATTCATAACTATTTACCTTACATCCTAATGTATGAAATGCTACTGTTGCCATTATTTACTCCTTAATCAATTTATGTAATTTCTTATAGACTTTCTCACTCATCAATCCTTTTTCTAACATATAATCAAGTACATCTTTATTCTTTTCTTCCATAAATAACGCAGCAATCTTCTTGACATCTTCAATCTCAATCTCTTTTTCAATTTTTGGCATTGAAAGATAAATACGATTAACAAGATCCAATGATTCTTTTTCAAGAATAAAGATCATATCCTGGTCTTTGAAGAAATAAGCAATAAAACCATCTTCGTCATAGACTTTCTCTAATGATGAAAAAGCAGTATTAAACATGTTGATGCCATAGAGATCAAGAGGCGTATGGGGATTGATTTCCATATTTCTGATCTTTTCCGCGTGTTGCTTGAGTGTTGTAAGACTATAGTCTTTGATGAACCAGCGATTGATTTCTGGTTCATATTGCGGAAGATAGATATCTAAATCACTTGTTTTCTCATAGAAGTGTGGAAGTTCTTCTAGTACTGGCGCAAGATCATTATTAAACATCTTCTGTTTTTCTTCATAGTTAATATAGTTGAATGTATCGTAATACTCGCCTCTAAATTCATCCCAGGCACGATTAATTCGCCATTCATTGTAGAAGCTACGATAAATCACTTCATAAAGAAAGAGATCCATCTCCTGTTTAATTTTAAAATCAATCTTGTGATCACTTAATAAATTCTTATGTTCTTCTATTTCTTTATAAAGCGGTGTTTTATTGAGTTTAGTAATTGTTGCTTGCTTGTTGAATTTTTCAATGAATCCCATTATTTGTTCAGCTCTCTTTCATATCCAATGACACTTAACATATAGAGTGGTGCTGTCTCACTGCGTAATATTCGCTTTCCTAAGCCACAGCGTTTAATGCCTAGTGCTTCCATTGCTTCAATTTCACTTTCATCAAAGCCGCCCTCTGGTCCAACGATGATGGTCATGGACTTAGTCACTTTAGAAAGCGCCTGATGAAATGTGCTTTCTTCATGACTTCTGCTTGCCTCCTCATAGGCGACAAGATTAACTTCGCTTAAGTACTGATCCAATGTCTTGATATTGGCAAGCTCAGTGATTTCAGGCAGTATTTCTCGTTCGCTTTGTTCAGCAGCTTCCTGAATGATGCGATTATAGCGGTCATATTTCTTTTTAAGACTCTTTGCATCAGTTCTAATAATTGAACGTTTGCACATAAATGGGACAATCCGATTTACACCAAGTTCGGTTGCTTTCTTTAGCACAAATTCAAACTTATCCCCTTTTGGCAAACCATAAACCAAGGTCACATCGATATCAAGTTCATGATCTTCATCGATACGTTTTTCTTTAATAAGTATGCCCTTTGCGACATCCGCAATTGTACAGTCATAGACATTATGATTCTCATCTATGCATACAACATGTGTTCCGTTCGTATAGCGCATAACTTTACCTATATGCTTATACATGACTTCATCAGCTTCAATGATGCCATCATGCATTTGTGTATTCTTGATAAAATATCTTTGCATAAATGTCCTCCGCTTATGTATTCTAACATTTCTCTTTCTTGAAGAAAAGCTATTCTACCACAGTGTTCACCTAAAAGCAAAAAAGCGAAGATTTCTCTTCGCTTAATTTGCCGGTCTTACAACGAATTTCTGATCATAGTCAATAACGACATGGTCGCCTTCTTTGACATTACCAGCAATCATTTCTCTTGCAAGAATCGTTTCGATATTACTCTGGATATAACGCTTAATTGGACGGGCACCAAATGTCACATCATATGCATCAGCTTCAATCTTAGCTTTAGCACGATCAGTCACACTTAAGGTAATCTTCTTTTCACTTAAACGTTCTTCAAGTTCACCAATAAACTTATCAATGATATCATATACAACAGATTCATTAAGACTGTTGAACATGATGATTTCATCTATACGGTTTAAGAATTCAGGTTTGAAGTGCGCTTTTAACTCTTCTTCAACAAGTTTTCTGTTTTCTGGTGTATTACCATTCAATAAGTATTGTGAACCAATATTACTTGTCATGATGATAATTGTATTCTTAAAGGAAACAACATTACCTTTAGAATCTGTCAAACGGCCATCATCCAACAACTGTAAGAGAATGTTGAAGACATCAGGATGGGCTTTCTCGATTTCATCAAGCAATACAATGCTGTAAGGTGCTCGACGAACAGCCTCTGTCAACTGACCACCCTCTTCATAGCCGACATATCCTGGTGGTGCACCAACAAGACGTGACACACTGAATTTCTCCATGTATTCACTCATATCAATACGGACAATATTACGTTCACTATCAAAGAGCTGTTCAGCTAAAGCCTTGGCAACTTCCGTCTTACCAACGCCAGTAGGACCAAGGAAGAGGAATGAGCCGATTGGTCTGTTTTCATCATTAATGCCTGCACGACTTCTTAAGATGGCATCCGTAACAGTCTTGATTGCTTCATCCTGTCCCATAACACGTTTCTTAAGAATGTCTTCAAGATGCAACAATTTCTCCTTTTCACTTTCCATCAGTTTACTTACTGGAATATGAGTCCAACGGGAAATGACTTCAGAAATTGTATCCACAGTCACTTTCTCCTGTAATAAGGCATCTTCTTTCTCAGCTTCCTGATGGGCAGCGATTTCTTTTTCAATAACTGGCAATGTCTGATATTTGATACGTGAGGCTTCTTCTAGATTGCCTTCTGTTTCATATTGTGACATGGCCGTTTCTAGACGCTGCTTTTCATTCTTCAATTCCTTGACATGATCAAGGCTGGATTTTTCTTCTTTCCATTTATCTGTTAAGCCAGCAATTTTTTCATTCAATGAAGCAATCTTTTCCTGGATGGATGCTAAACGTTCTTTCGTATCTTCGCTCTGATCTTCCTTTTCGATAGAAATACGTTCCATTTCCAGTCTGTTCTTATCACGTGTCAAGCTATCAAGTTCTTCAGGCATGGAGTCAATTTCCATACGCACGCTTGCACAGGCTTCATCAATTAAGTCGATGGCTTTATCTGGCAAGAAACGATCAGTAATATAACGATCACTCATATGCGCTGCCGCAATAATCGCATTATCGGTAATCTGAACACCATGATGGCTTTCAAAAGATTCCTTTAAGCCACGAAGAATCGCAATCGTATCATCGATATCAGGCTCACCAACAAGAATCTTCTGGAAACGTCTTTCAAGTGCTGGATCCTTTTCAATATATTCACGATATTCATCAAGTGTTGTGGCCCCAATACAATGTAACTCACCACGAGCAAGCATTGGTTTTAAGAGGTTGGCAGCATCCATGGCACCATCGGTCTTACCAGCACCAACAAGCTGGTGAATTTCATCGATAAACATGATGATATTACCTTCAGATTTCTTGATTTCAGCTAAGACAGCTTTTAATCTTTCCTCGAATTCACCACGATATTTTGCCCCGGCAACAAGGGAACCTAAATCAAGTTCAAACAAAGTCTTACCTTTCAATGTCTCAGGAACATCGTTCTTAAAGATACGCCAAGCTAATCCTTCAACAATGGCCGTCTTACCAACACCTGGCTCACCAATAAGAATTGGGTTATTCTTTGTCTTACGGCTAAGAATCTGGATAACACGTCTGATTTCTTCATCACGACCGATGACTGGATCAAGCTTGCCATCTCTAACATCCTGAATAAGATTACGACCATACTTCTCTAAGACTTCATAGTTGTTTTCTGGATTTGGATTATCGACATTATGTCCACCACGCATTTCATCAATGATCTTCTTTACTTGTTTTTCATTGAGATTGAATCTTCTAATGAAATCATTGATAAATGTTGTATTGGTTTTAAATAAGGCAAGAATCAAGTGTTCGACTGACATATAACTATCTTTATATTGTGTCATGATTGTATTGGCATTGCCAATTAATTGATTCAAGTCATAGCTCATGCGTAGATCATTTTCATTTACCTGACCTACATTAGGTTTTTTATTTATGGATGCATTAAGATAATCTCTTACATCATTAACTCTAATTCCTAACTTAGAGAGCACGCGATAAAAAATACCACTGGAATCTTCCAATAACGCATAAAGTAGATGTTCAACATCAATGACCTGCTGTCCTAGAGCCATTGCGGAACTTGCCGCTCTACCGAAAGCTTCCTGCATTGTCTGTGTGAATTTTTCATTCATAATATCACTCCCTTTAGCACTCTATTCTTCTTTGTGCTAACTGTATTATACAGCGATATTTAGCACTGTCAATAGGTGATTGCTAAATAATGAAAATAGTTTATCTTTTTTTCCTCATTTCCTTTATAATGATATCAAGGATGTGATAAAAATGAATATGACAAATGAAGAGATAGGTGACGTCAAGAATAGTGTGAAGAGATTATTCTTTGTCGTTGTTTCCGTTATTCTGCAGGTCATCTGGCTTGCTTATCTGATGACTGAGGTTGTTGATATATCACCTTATATTTCTGGAAGCCTACAGGTGATTGCTGTTGTCATTGCCTTGCTGATTTATGCTGGAAGACGCAATCCTGATATCAAGCTGCCATGGATTATGTTGATCTTAGTCTTTCCAGTATTAGGGGTATTGATGTTCTTGCTCTTTGATGCAAGTCTTACAACCCATGCCGTACGTAAGCATATCGAGGCAATCGATCAACAGATTGATCCTCATCTTAAACAGAACGAAGAGACACTCAGTGCATTAAAGAAAGAAGATCCTTATATGAGCAATATTGCATCATATCTTTATAAATATGCCAATGCTCCTGTTTATCGTTATAATGATGTCACTTTCTACAACAATGCTTCTGATGCCATCGAAGCACAAAAAGAGGCTTTAAAGCAGGCGAAGCGCTTCATCTTTATGGAATATCATGCCATTGAGGATGCACAGAGCTTTGCTCCCATTAAGGAAATCTTGGCTGCTAAGGCAAAAGAAGGCGTTGATGTTCGTATCTTCTATGATGATGTTGGTTCAATTGGTTTTATTAATACGGACTTTATTGAACGCATGGAAGAGCTAGGCATTCGCACCCGTGTCTTCAACAAAGTTGTTCCCTTCCTCTCCTTCTTTATGAATAACCGTGATCATCGTAAAATAACAGTTGTTGATGGACAGATTGGCTTTACGGGGGGTTATAATCTCGCAAATGAATATTTCAATCTCACGCACCCATATGGTCATTGGAAAGATACTGGTATACGTATTGAAGGCAGCGCAGTCCAGTCATTAACAGCTCTCTTTCTTGAAATGTGGAATGCGATTAAAGATGACCATGATAATATCACAAACTTTCTCTATATGACACCACACTATAAATCAGATGGTTTCATTCAGCCCTATGGTGATACACCTCTCGACCAGGAAACAACGGGCGAAGATGTTTATCTGAATATCATCAAGCGGGCAAAACATTATATTTATATCACCACACCTTATTTAATTACTACAAGCGATATGACAAGAGAACTTTCCCTTGCTGCAAAAAGAGGGGTTGATGTTAAAATCATCACCCCTGGCATTCCTGACAAGAAAACGATTTATCGCGTTACCCGCAGCTATTATCAAAATTTAGTCAGAGCCGGCGTAGAAATCTATGAATATACACCGGGATTTATGCATGCTAAGGAAATTATCTCTGATGACGAGATTGCGACATGTGGCACAATCAACTTTGATTACCGCTCGCTTTATCACCATTTTGAAAATGGTGCTGTTCTTTACAAGTGTTCATGTATCAAAGATATGATCATTGACTTCAATAACACACTTACTGAATGTAAAAATGTCACTGAAAAGTATTTACATCGCCGCGGGCGTTCAATAATTGATATTGTATTACGATTATTCGCCCCACTACTTTAGCCAGAGAAATCTGGCTTTTTTATTAGATGAAAAAAAGGATATCAATGATATCCTAAATGAGATGAAAATGCTTCATAGCATTATAGAAACCATCTTCATCAATCGAATCTGTGACATAGCCACAGACACGCTTAACTTCTTTTGGAGCATTGCCCATGGCAATTGCATGATTGACATTCTCAAGCATCTGTAAGTCATTATAGCCATCCCCTATGGCATAAGCATCATTTGGATCAATATGAAAATGTTTCATAATCATCTCAACGCCTTTCTTTTTCGTGATTGCTTTGTCATTAATTTCTCCCCCACCCTTATTGCCATTAAAGCTAAGTGGATTAACATTATAACGAGAAGAAAAATGCTTTTGGATATCTTCTATGCTTTTTGTGATCATCCCATCATCATACATACGTTTATCTTCGTACCAGTGTATCTTATTGGCATGCATGCCCTTGAAGCTTTCAACTTCCTTAAGTTGCTTGAAGAAACGGCTGCGTCTATTTTTATTGCGTTCTACTTCCGATAGACTGCCTGCCTCTTTCAATGTAATTGGCATTCTTTTAAGCTGTCTTTCTTTTTCCCCTATTCTTGTATAAAGCCCATCATTGCATTCAATGTTGTAGGGAACATGGTATTGATCAAAATAATCCGTAATCTCATCACGCTGCTCTTCAGTAAGATAATCATGGGAAACGATTTGGTTGTTGATGATGACACATCCTCCCGCAGCAGTAATGCAATTTGTCAGTCCTAGATCTTCAAGTGGTGTTGAGCGAATGCTTGGAAGAGAACGTCCCGTCGAAAGGACTGTTAATATACCATTGGCTTTAAGCAATCTGAATGCTTCATATGTACGATCAGGTATTTTATTCTTTGTCATGACCGTACCATCGGCATCATAAAATAATACTTTCATTTCATTTCACCTTCGTCTTATTATTCTATTCCATTTATTTACTATTACAAACTATTTACAGATTCAGAAAAAAGAAGTTCAGTTTTCCTGAACTCCTTTAAGCCTTATTTATTTTTTCTTAGCTTCATCTTCTTTAATGATATCATAAAGTTCATAGATGAATTTTTCAGTCTTCTCCCAGCCAAGACATGGGTCAGTGATTGAGCAGCCATATTTACCTTCTTCAACTTTCTGATTTCCATCTTCAATATAAGATTCAATCATCAAGCCTTTAACAAGCTTATGGATACGGCGTGAGACATGTCTAGAATGCATAACATCTTTCGCAATACGAATCTGTTCTTGATATTTTTTTCCGCTATTGGCATGATTGCAGTCAACAATAACAGCAGGATTCTCTAAGCCTTCCTTCTTATAGAGATTATAGACTTCTTTCAATGTCTCATAATGATAATTAGGCATAGAGTTACCAAATTTATCAACATATCCTCTTAAAATCGCATGAGCATATGGATTACCAGGTGTCTGAACTTCCCAGCCACGATATATAAAACGCTGTGGCGCCTGAGCAGCTGTGATTGAGTTCATCATGACATTCAGATCACCACCAGTAGGATTCTTCATGCCAGCTGGAATACCAACACCACTTGCAACAAGACGATGTTCCTGGTCTTCAACTGAACGTGCACCTAAGGCAACATAGCTTAATACATCGGATAAGTAACGATGGTTCTGAGGATAAAGCATCTCTTCAGCACAAGTGAAGCCTGTTTCTTTAATAACACGAATATGCATATGTCTAATAGCTAGCAGCCCTTCAAGCATATCTTCTGGCTTTTCAGGATCTGGCTGATGAAGCATGCCTTTATATCCCTTACCAACAGTTCTAGGTTTATTTGTATAAACTCTAGGGATGATAAAGATTTTATCTTTGACTTTTTCATAGACACCTCTTAAGCGATGCATATAATCGAGAACAGCTTCTTCATTATCTGCTGAACATGGGCCAATAATAAGTAAGAATTTGTCTGATTTACCTGTAAATATATCGGCAATCTCCTGGTCATTTGCCTTTTTGATTGCTTCTAGGTCTTCAGTGAGAGGATATTGTGCTTTGACTTCCTGTGGTATAGGTAGTTTTCTCACGAATTCCATAGTCATTGATTCCATTATACGTTCCTCCTTATAATTACTACCTATCATACACGAATTTAAGAATAAGAAAAGAATTTATTTCACATTTTCATTAATTTCATAAAATCCAATAAATATATTTCGATAAAGCAAAAGAATCCTACTTTATTTTGGATTCTTCTTGAATAAAATACAGACGCGAAGCAAAGTCCTGGAAATAACGAACCTGCTCACTATAGCCATTCGCACTAAATGCCTGCTTTAAGTTAACACCATACATCAGGACACTTCCTGATGTATGAACATCTTCCACTTCACCTGGCATTTTCACAAACTTTGCAACGACATAATGAGCCAAAGAGTCTTGTTTAATATGAATTGGTGAAGCTGTATTAATAAGATCACCAAAAAGCTTTACATTATATTGCTTCTCTTGATTAAAGAAATGATAATGGCTTTCTTCCTTTAATCCTCTAGCAATAAACTGATGGTACTGACGGTTAGGTGAAACAAGTTCCTGCATGATCATTCCCATTGCTTCCTTTTGATCACTGCTGACGACACACCAGTTATGAAGATCTTGTTTGATACGATAGAATGTTCCAAACTGGAATGTATGACGATATGCTTTATATTGGGCAATTTGATTTTTGATTTCCTCAAATGCCTCATTTGATAGATCAGCAAGATTTGTTTCATAGCCTAAAATACCAAAGCATGCAATATTATATCTTGTATCAAGAGGGGCTGTCCGCAACGTCTGGTGATTAGGCGTAGAAGAGACATGATTTGAAATGACTGATAGCGGATAGCCATATGTATAACTGTTTTGTATATGATAGCGGCATAATGCATCCGTATTATCACTTGCCCAGATCTGTGGCATATAACAAAGCATTCCCAAATCAAATCGATTCCCTCCCGAAGCACAGCCTTCAAAAAGAATATCAGGAAAGGCTTTTGTCAGGTTGTCTAAAAGCTTATAGAGGCCAATAATATAGCGATGGAACACTTCCTGCTGCTGGCTTGAAGGAAGATATTGCGAATAAATATCGCTGAAAGTACGATTCATATCCCATTTAACATACTTGATGTTGGCACTGGAAAAGAGCTCACTCATCACATCCGTAAGATAACCCACAACTTCAGGATTGCATAAATCAAGAATGCGCTGATGTCGACCCTCAGACTGATTATGACCAGGTATTTCAATCGTCCATTCTTTATGTGAACGATACAACGAAGAATCAACATTCACCATTTCCGGTTCAACCCAGATACCAAAATCAAGCCCTATCTCATTGATTTTATCGACAAGATGCTTTAAGCCATGGGGCAGTTTCTTAGGATCATATTGCCAGTCACCTAAAGAAGACTGGTCGTTGTCACGCTTGCCAAACCAGCCATCATCCATGACAAAGAGTTCAATGCCTGCCTTTTTGGCTGCTTTAGCTTGTCTCAATAGCTTTTGTTCATTAATCTTAAAATAATTGGCTTCCCATGAATTCAATAATATGGGACGCTCTTTATGTTGCCATGTTCCCCTGACAATACAGTCATTGATAAAGGCATGCATGTGTTTGCTCATGTCATTAAAGCCATGAGAGCTATAGCACATGATGGCTTCACATGATTCGAAGCTATCGCTTTGCTTAAGAAGGAATGAGAAATTCTGAGGATTAATTCCTGCAATAAATCTCATCTTACCATAGCTTGTTACTTCAACTGCTTCATAATGGTTCCCACTGTAGATAAGATTCAGGCCATAAACATCACCATCATCTTCGGTTGTATGTTTGCCTGAAAGCATGACAAAGGGATTAGCTCTTGAGGAAGAGCATCCTGTAAGAGAAGCATTAATATGGATCCCACTCTCTATAATATGATCATGTCTGTTCATTTCATTGGTCCAGTTGCCATTAAATGTTGTCAAGACATAGTTGTGATTAGAAAAGTCCAGCTGTGTACTCATCAGGCGATTGACCTTGATTTCTTCATCACTATTGTTGATGACAACAGCGCGTCTTGTAATAATATCATATTCTGGATAGACGTTGTAATAGAGCTTTAGGATGACTGCATAAGCTTCATCAACTAATGTGACCTCAAGTTCTTCTTTATTATTGAGGGCATAAGGTAAAGTCCGGATAGGTGTATGGGATGTATTAATCTTTGCTTCTTGAAAAAGGAAGTCATTTGTACTTGAGCCATCAGCATGAATAATCTCCACAAAGGGAATACGGATGTCCCCCTTGCCTATCATTCCTGCTTCAAGACGCATATCTTCAAGAGAATATTCAGGATGCTCTTCATCATAGATATTGGTATTTCCTGGTGCGAAGGCATGTTGTTCGATTAATGGTTCAATATCCTTTGAAGATGAGACTGCAAGCTTCTTGCCATAATAGAGATGTTCAAGCTGCTTTGTTGGTAAAAGGCGAAAGATATAGGATGTATGTGCTGTTTCAAGAACAAAGCTTTGATCGTATTGTTTTATCATACTAAGCCTCTTTATTTTTGATTTTCTTAGTGATTTCATCCATCTTTTCTGCTGTCAGGATATATTTTTTCTTGAAGAAAAGTATACCGAATACAAGTCCGATAATAGGAATGATTGTCATTGTCATACGTAAGCCAACAATAGAACTTGTGGCCATCTTGACGACATGCGCCGACTGGCTAGAATTGCCAAAATGGAAGATGGCAAGAGCAAGAGCAGCAACAAGTGCCGCTACGCCACTTGCAAGCTTAACAACAAATGTCTGCATAGAGAAGATGACTGATTCATCTCTACGTCCATTCTTATATTCTCCATAATCAACAGTATTGGCTAAAAAGATTGTTGTAAGAACCATCAGCATGCCATTAGCCGCAAAAATCAAAAAGCCAGGAATGAATAATAAAGCAACATTATTCATCGAAGTAAAGGTAAGTGCTAATAAAACAATATAGCCAACAATCGCCATCATCAAAGATAACATGAAAATCTTCATCGTACTCATGAACTTTCTTAAAAGTGGGAAAAGCAGCATCATGGCTAAGATCTGCATAGCTCCACCAAAAGTATTAAAGACAGTATAGCTTTTATACCAGTTGGCACCACCAAAGTCATATTTGAAGAAATAAATAAGTAAGTTGGAAGTAATATAAATTGATAAGTTAACAATAACAATTGTCATAACAATTGCTAAGGCTTGATCGTTTGCGAAAAGACTCTTAAACATATCTTTTACGCTGGCTGTTTCCATATCAACTGTTGATGTCTCTTTAATATTGATACAAGCAATTGTTTCAAATACAACAAAGAACAAAGCAATAATAAGACCGAACCATTTAAAACCTACAATCTCATTACCAGAACCTAAAGAATAGACACACATCATTGTAAAAATAGAAATCAGTGCAGAACCAACTCCAGAACAGCTACGGGCAAAAGCAGAAGTATTCTCACGATCCGCACCGGGTTCAGTAAAAGCAGGAACCATACTCCAGAATGGAATATCCATCATGGTATAAGTGACACCCCACAAGATATAGATGATTGCAGCATAGGCAATCAGTGCCCCACCCTTCAAGGAAGTAGGTGTGGCAAACAATGCATAAAGAACGATCGCATTAAGAAGTGTACCGGAGAATAGCCAAGGTCTAAACTTACCCCATCTTGTCTTTGTCTTAGCGACAATTACGCCCATAATGGGGTCATTAAAAGCATCAAAGACTCTTGCGATAAGAAGGATGATCCCCATAGCTACTGCATCGATATGCAGTAAGTCCTGATAATAATAAAGCACGTAGCTAGCTGAAAGCATATAGACCATATCTTTTCCAACAGCACCTAATCCATAGCTCAGCTTCCCTTTCATGCTCAGTTTCTTTTCATTTGTCTCCATTATTGTTCTCCTCTCTTTTGTTTCATAGCTAGTTCAATGACTTTGTAGGCTCCATCATAGATGCCAATTGATTTATTTGTAATAATATTGTTGCACATATCAATTAGGAAATGATCATCCTTCATGAAAAGCTCAAGCATCTGTAAAGTATGAGGAATATCTCTTGTCTCTAGCGTACCATCACCAATCTCTGCAGAATGAATTGCACCCCACATTTCATGCTTTCCAACACGTTTAATAAAGAGCTTTGGTACAGGATAGAAAGCGAGTTCACTTGGCTTAGTGACAAGGACATCGCAGCTTCTCATAAGCAGATTGGTGATATAAACTGCTTGGAAGATATTATGATGATAGAAGGCATGAATACCTTCAACCTTGCCATCAATCGCTTCTTTCGCAAAGGCTGTTGCTTCTTCCCAGTCATCCATATGTTCATGAACATGTGCCTTCATTTCTGGTATTTCATCACACAACTCATCCCATACATTGCGATAATCACCAACATTGACATAGAGCACAGCTTCATCTTTATTGATATAAGGTAAGAGATATTTTATGATAGCCGCAAAGATTTCCTTCTGGGCGCCAGCTCCACCAATCGTCAGCAAGAAACGCATGGCTTCATGATTTTCCTTTCGATCTATTCGTCTTTGACAGTCATCCTCAATATTAACCACAAGCTCGTGATCAATGTAGTGTCCAGTATAAACAATATCCTGACTATTCATCGGGCGCAGGACCTTATCTTTATTCATGCCATTTAAGACACGGTATCCTAAATAGGCATTATGACATTGAATTGTATGAACTGCGCCTTCAGACAAATGCAAAGCCATTGGCCAGTTATCTGGAATTGCTTCCACGACATATTTCATTCCTGCATGAATAGCAGCCTGTGCAGGCCAGCAATGTGTCCCAACAACAGGAATATCTTTAGGTACATTCCTAAATACAGGAGCCATGAGTTCAGCATTCTTCTGATCACTGGCATTATAGCTAAGCTTTCTAAAGCCTTCATAGTTCATTGGTTCCCAAACAAACTTGTTGAAAAGCTTAAAGCGGGAAAGACGTGAACCTAATGAATAGAGGTCATTCTGAGCAGAAATCACTTTCGTACATGTTGTCTGTGGGTAGCTGTTGAGATCCATCCAGTATGGCTTATAGCCCAAAGCCTTGGCACAGCTTGCCATCGCCATAGAAATACGGTAATGACCAAATCCCATTCTGATATTTCCGACAATAACTCCTTGTTTTTCATCAAACGTATCACTTTCTACATCCTTACCAGATAGTTCTTCTGGTAGGAGCACATCATAAAGATTAATAACATTCCCTAATACTTCATTCTTCTTTATACGAATGGGGTAATTAACCTGACTATCATCACCAAATTTCTTAATAAACTTACGCTTTGATTTAAGAGCTTTCTTGTAATCTTTGTCACTAATTGTATTTCCAAAAATAACCTTACTTTTATCTTCCATTATTTCTTAATTCCCTCCATTAAAATATGAACTACCATCTCTAGTCCTTCGCTATAAGATAAGTGATTAGCCTTTAGTACATCACGTTTAAAGAAGCGTTCAAGACTCGCTTCAAACATTGCCTTGAAGATGGGAATATTGATGTCTTTGATGACACCTTCTTCCTTGCCTTTTTCAAGCAGGGTAATCGTGCTTTCCCATCCTGTTTCTAAGCCCTTCTCTACTTCTTTGTAGGCTTGGGGATATTTTGCTTTCAGATCATAAAGACTTGCGAGATCTAGGTCCTTATACCCCTCTGGCAAAACAGACAAGAGCTTTTCAAGCTTATCTGTCGTCGATAAGCTATTATCTTGAATAACCGCCTCTTCACTCGCCTTAATGCGTTCAAATGAGTATTTGACCATTTCCTTGATTAATGAATTCTTGTTCTGTGTTACTGTATAGATTGTTTTTTTAGAAATAGAGAGCTTTTTAGCAATATCATCCATCGTAAACTTTATGCCCTTTTCTTTGAATACATCTATGGTTGCTTGTAACACGTTTTCTTTTAGATCTTCCATGTGCTACTCCTTTGGAAACTATTACAATCTTTACAGTTTCCATTCTAGCATTTTATGTAAGCGATTGCAAGAAACTAAATATTTCTTCTTAGTTTCCTTTGCATAACAAAAAAGACCATCCTTGGATGGTCTTAAGAAGCATGTGTCTTAAGTTGTTTCAATGAGAAAACAACAAGAATCAATGAACCAATAAGTGTCATGATAAGTCCAGCTATAAGCATAATAGACAAGCCAAAACAGTCCTGTAATAGTCCACCCATGACATTACCCATAAAAGAACCTAATCCGGTTGACATCATAGAAATCATTGTTTGTCCCATCATTTCATGTTTTATATCAATATGGTCGGAAACATAGTAAGTTATTGTTGCAGTAAACAGGCCATAGCTAGCTCCTTGCGAAAGCATGCCCAATATTAAAATAGGTAAATTAGGTGCAAGGCATATCAAGAGATTACGTACAAGATACATTATTCCTGCTACAACAAATAGCTGTTCACTCTTAAAATGTTTGAGCAGTGTATGAGTTATTGCCATAAAAGGCAGTTCACTTGCAGCCATGGCAAAGACCGCAATGCCATAGAATGATGTTGTGCCTCCTAGACTCTTGACGATGTTAATGAGGTATGTAGAAAGCATGGCAGAAGCACCAAAGGTGATACCAAAGCCTAGAAGAATGACAAAATAGAAACGATATGTTTTTATGAACTTGAATACAGAGATATGAGTATCAGTCTTTGCATCACTATTGATTGCTATTTCTTCAATCGTATACAAGTCAACCAACAGCAACACCATACCAACAACAAAGAACAAGACAAGCAATGATGGATTGATCTTATCTACAAGAAGACCAAGCGAGAATGCTGTTGTCGCATAAGCAATTGAGCCTAAGCCACGAGCTAAGCCAAAATTAATATAATGCCCTACTTTTAAATGATTCATACAAATCATTGAAAGCAAAGGGACACAAGCATAGCTCAATGTAATAATGGAGATATCGAGTATCATGATGATAACAGCAGGTAGTTTTAGGAAAGTAATCAATAAGAATATCAACATCTGATAGATAATAATGATTGTCAAGAGCTTATTGATGGTAAGATGTTCTATTTGCCCAATCAGACCACTGACAAATGGTCCTACAACAACAGATAAAATACAGCCCATACCTGTAACAATGCCTATTTCTGTATTGCTGAGTCCTTTCCATTGCAAAAAGACAGCAATATAACCTGTTAATGAACATGTGGCAACCCAATAGAGCATCTGTACTAAATTATATTTCATTTGTAAACGTTTCATAACCAAGCACCTCTTCAACAACAATAACTATAATTAAAAATGTTCAGTAAATGTGCTATTTTCTAAAATAGAAATTTTCTTTCCGCATACTTTTCATCTCATTAAAGACAAAAAAGACAGTTTTTCACTGCCTTATTTCAATCATCAATTCAACATTCCATATTAACTTCAATAGTATTATTATAGGCTGACACACTAGCATAAGCACCAATGACTAAAGGCATATTAGGATTGATATGACCGATATCAGCATCCATAATAATTGGTACTCCATACTTTTCTAACGGTTCATAGACAGCATTATATTGATTAACACCCATAATTTCCATCTGACGAGCTGTCAACGGTCTTCCAATCACAAAGCCAGCTGTATTTTTAAACCATCCTGCTTCATCAAGTTCCCATATAGCTCTTCTAATCCCCATTGGATTAAGGTCACATGCTTCAAGAACCCAGATGATTTTCTTATAACGAACAAACTTCTTTACTTCGTCAAATCTTGTCCCACATAGGTTTGCAAGAACATCAAGACATCCCCCTAATAGCATCCCTTTCATATTAATAGGCATATTATGGACTTCTTGCATTGATCCTTTTACTGGTAAATAATTATGAAGAATCTTAGGTGTATCAAGATGATATTTTTCATGATCAGCTAAATGCAAATAGCCTTTTTCAGGCGAAGCAAACTTCTCATAGCCATAAACCTTCTTGATTTTACCTTCCATTATTCCTAATGTATCTTCTTCTCGACGTGTAAGCGGTATACGAAAGTCAGGTACAACCGGTCCATAAATAGCAGCAGTATTGCAAAGCGTTGCGAGAGTGAAGACCATATTGGTATTATCCGATATCCCGACAAACCATTTGGGCTTTGCCCTTTTCAGCTTTCTAAAATCAACATGGGAGATTGTTTCACACATGAGTTCTCCCCCACCAGCCGCAATGATGGCTTTAATATTGTCATCTAGATAGAAGTCCATGAGTTCTTTTGCCGCATCATATGGATTTGTTGCAATCCCTTTACCGTCCTCTAAATAACAAGTCTTGCCAATAATGACTTTATAGCCACGCTTAATCAAAACATCCCTTGCATCATGCATCATGCTTCTTGCCGGTTCGCTTGCGCAGGAACATGATGGTGCACTAAAAGCTATCGTATCCCCCGGTTTAATATATTCAGGTATTCGCATTTCTTCATTCTCCTCATTTCGACTGAACGCTTTCAGCCCTCTTGTATTGATTTCATAAAGGTCATGACTTTATTGAGCATAGCCCCATTTTCTATCAACTCTACTCACCATTTCTGTATTTGCTGCATAGGCAATCATATTATGTCTTACAATCTTATAGAGATTCTTAAGGGTGATATCAAGCTGATAGCCACCAGTAATATGTGGTGTAATATATAAGTTGTCTATATGCCATAAAGGACTATTTGCAGGTAATGGCTCTTCTTCTAGAACATCTAGCCAAATGCCTAAAAATTGGTTGGCAACATCTTTCAAGATACTTGTATCAAGAACATTACCTCTTCCTACATTCATCAATATGGCATCTTTTTTACAAGAACTCAGAATCTCCTTATTAAAAAGATGGTAAGTATGTTTAGAGGCAGGCAGACTAATGGCAATAACATCAGCCAAAGCGACTTCTCTTTTTAAGGCATCGATCGTATACATCTCATCAAAGCCTTCAATATCCCCTTCTCTTCTTCGCATGCCAACAATATGACCGCCCAAGTCTTTCGCACGTTTCGCAAATTGCTTGCCGATATCACCCGTACCAACCACGAGAATACGCTTGCCTATTGGTGAGATTACACGACCTTCGTTAATCCAGCGCTGATTTTCTTGATCTTTATAATAAGCTGGGATGCGCTTCATGATATTAAGCATCATGGCAATCATGTATTCACTAATGGCAATGCCATATGAACCCGTTGCACAAGTCAGCAAGCACTTTCTATCAAGAACATTCAAATATTGGTTGACCCCTGCACTCTCACTTTGAAACCATTCCAGATTTTCATCTTTAAGCAGTGATGGCTCAATATTACCAACAACTGCATCAGCATTCTTGATATCTTCTTTAGTAATATCAGCCTTATCTTTAAATATGACATCTAATCCTGCAATGTCATGTAATTGATTATTTTCTTCCTGAGTAAAATCCGTTATTGTCATTAATACTTTTTTCATAAACACACCTACTTTCAGGTTTCATTATACTATAGGTTTTCAGACTCTCAAGAGCAATTAAAAAGTAGCATGTTTGAGAAAAAGAGAACGTTAGTCAATAACGTCCTCTTCTTTTAAGAATGATACAATTTTAGTAACAGGTAAACCGATGACAGAATCGATATCACCTTCAACCTTTTCCACAAACATATCCGCTTTACCCTGGATGCCATAAGCACCAGCTTTACCTTGCCATTCACCGCTTTCTAGATATTCAGGAATCATCTTTGTGATATCCTTAAATGTCACGAAAGTTTCTTCAACCCAGGAAAAGTGTTTTTGATTCGCTATCCAAATAGAAACAGCAGTATAAACAATATGCGTATCATTTGAAAGCGACAGAAGTATATTCTTAGCATCTTCCTCATCTTTTGGCTTGCCAATAATTTCTCCATTATGATAGACAGTTGTATCAGCAGAGATAACAACATCATCAGGATGTCGATCATGAATGGGTGCACCTTTTTCTATTGCTAAGGCTTCAAGTCTTGCCTTGATTGGTAAATGAGGATTAAGCACTTCATCAATAGAAGAAGCATCAATGGTAAAATTGATGCTTTCTCTTTCCAATAATTCTTTACGTCTTGGTGAAGCACTCGCAAGAATGATCTTAAGCTTCTTTGTTTTCATCTTTCTTATCTTCCTTCTTTGCGACTGGACGAGGAAGAAGCACTTTACGTGATACATTTACACCTTTGTCAGTAATCTGAGTTACTTTAACCTTGACAATATCTCCAAGCTTAATAACATCAGAAACCTTATCCGTACGATCCCAGGCTACATCCTTGACATGAAGGAAGCCATTTGTACCTTCAAAGAGTTCGATAAAGGCATATTTGTCTTCAACACGCACAGCCTTACCATCATAGATTTCACCAACTTTAGCTTTCTTGGTAATCTTTTCGATATATTGAATAGCTTTATCGATAGCTTCCTGGTTATGATGATAGATTGCGACATTACCTTCTTCATCAATATCAATCTTGACATTATCGCATTCTTCAATGATCTTATTGATCATTTCGCCACCCTTACCAATGACATCCTTAATCTGTTCAACATCGATATGCATAGTTGCATATTTAGGAGCATATTCAGATAAGTGATCTCTTGGAGTAGGAATAGCTGCTAACATAACATCCATGATTTGTTTTCTTGCGCCTTTTGCCTGAGCTAAAGCTTCTCTTAAGATATCTTCAGTAATACCATCAATCTTAATATCCATCTGCAAAGCACAGATACCCTTCTCTGTACCTGCAACCTTGAAGTCCATATCACCTAAATGGTCTTCCATGCCTTGAATATCAGTTAAGATTGTATAGTTATCACCTTTCTTAACTAAGCCCATGGCAACCCCAGCAACGGGTGCTTTAATAGGAACACCAGCTGCCATCAATGCCATTGTTGAAGCACAGATAGAAGCCTGTGATGAAGAACCATTTGATTCTAATACTTCAGCAACTGCTCTGACTGTATATGGGAAGTCTGCAGTTGAAGGCATAACCTGTCTGATTGCACGTTCACCTAATGCACCATGGCCAATTTCTCTACGACCAGGAGCACCCATACGGCCTACTTCTCCAACACAATATGGTGGGAAGTTATAATGATGCATCCAAGTTACATCAGCATCATCCCCTAAGCCATCGATCTTCTGGGCATCACCTAGCGCGCCTAAAGTAACAATGGACATAACCTGTGTTTCACCACGTGTAAACAGCGCTGAGCCATGCACTCTTGGAAGTAAGTCAACCTGGGCATTCAATGGTCTGATTTCATCAACCTGACGTCCATCAGGTCTGATCTTTTCATCAGTAATAAGACGACGTACTTCATTTCTTTCTAAGTCGTCAAGAACCATCTTGACCTGGTTGATATAATCATCTTTGTCAACATCTTCGCCAAAATCTTTTTCTTCATAAGAAGCAACAACTTCAGCCTTTAAAGCATCAATGGCATCATAACGTTCAAGCTTACCTGGAATGGAAATAGCCGCCTTCATTCTTTCATCGGCGATTGCTGTTACTTCATCAACAATATTCTGGTCTAATTCAAAGAGTGGGATTTCCATCTTTTCCTTACCAACAGCTTCAACAATCTTTTCTTCAAAAGCAATTAATTCCTTGATTCTTTCATGACCAAACATCAATGCCTTTAACATTGTTTCTTCATCAACTTCTTTGGCATCCGCTTCAACCATGTTGATGGCATACTTTGTACCCGCAACTTCAAGGTTGATTTCACTTCTTTTCATGTCCTCAGGTGAAGCATTGACAGTAAATTCACCATCAATCAAACCAACGTTAACACCAGCAATAGGACCATTGAAAGGAATATCAGAAATACTTAATGCAAGTGATGCACCAAGCATAGCTGTCATTTCAGGTGTTGCTTCAGGGTCAACAGACATAACGGTATTAACAACCTGTACTTCGTTTCTAAAGCCATCCGCAAATAAAGGTCTAATTGGGCGGTCAATCATACGTGCTGTTAATGTACCATGTGTTGAAGGTCGACCTTCTCTTTTCAAGAATGAACCAGGGATCTTACCAACTGCATACATCTTTTCTTCATATGTGACAGTTAATGGAAAGAAATCCACATCCTTAGGTTCCTTGCCTGCACAAGCTGTTGATAATACTGTTGTATCATTATAACGCACTAATACAGATCCATTTGCTTGTTTTGCGAGCTCGCCAGTTTCGACCGTAATATGTCGGCCATAAAAATCCATTTCAAATACTTGTTTTGCCATTTTTCTCTCCTCTATCATTACCCCATGGTAATGATTTCCACATAATATATATTTATCAAATACAAACAAAGGAACAATGGTTTCATTGTTCCTCCTTGATAAATTATCTTCTTAATCCTAATGAAGCAACTAATGCTGAATATCTTTCAAGATCTTCTCTCTTTAAGTATTTCATTAAGTCTCTTCTCTTACCGATCTTCTTTAAAAGACCACGGTTAGAATGATGATCCTTTGGATGAGCCTTAAAGTGATCATTTAATTTGTTGATGTCGGCAGTTAATAATGCAATCTGAACTTCTGGAGAACCAGTGTCATTAGCACCACGTGCATACTTTTCAACAATTGCAGCTTTTTCTTCTTTAGTTAACATTTATCATTTCCTCCTATAATATAAACATAGCAAGAACCAAGTAGGTCGTAAGAGGTACGCGCCTCTGAGTACTTGCCGCAATGACTATTATATAGATTTACTTGATAAAGTCAAAGGTTTTCGCATTGAACATCCTTAAATAGTGAAAATTCATAGATAAGTATAATGTATTGTCTCCTGTTTCTAATTATCCAATTATTCATTAATTAAATTCATAAATAAATACTTTAAGCAATCTTTTTACGTTTAAATAATGTTTCCTTTGTAGAAACAATCTTATCTGCCAGACAAACAATCACTGCTTCTCGTGATTGTGGATAATGCCAGAATGTCAATGGCCACATATGACTTCTTATGATATTTTCTTCTTTTCTTGTCAGCATGAAATCCTCTCTTGCATTAATGAGTGCAGTATGTGGATGACTGAAGCCATGAAGATTGCCTTCATAATGATGCCAGTCATAAAGGAAATAATCATGTAGAAATGCTCCACGAATAAGCTGTTTTTCATCACTATGCAGATGAAATTTGCGATTTAGCCAGTAGCTCATAGAGGCTACTGATAAGCAATGATCATAGGTCGTAATTGATCCATGCTGGATATAATTATGCATAAGATAGACACGTGAATTTGTTTCTATTTCTTTGATTGTTTGATGAAAAGTGTTATTTTCTGTCATTCTTTCTTCCTTTTACAAGTCCTTCTAGTTTTTTCGCAATGAAGCCTTTATTAGGTGCAGTGAATTTTACTTTATGCATCAATCTCGCTTCTCTAAACGACATGTGACTGGCTGCTTCATTAACACGCATTTTAATATATTCTGAATAGCTCTCAACCTGATCCTGTAATTCCATCTTGCTTTCACCAATACGATCATATGCCCACTGGACACGATCGCCAAATTCATTTTCAACTTCATTAAGTCGATTTGTGATTTCTGAAAGAGATGCAAGCGTAATGCCAAAATCAGTACTCATGATAAAAACGAAAAACAGTGATAAGCCTTCAATGACTAGTGACGGTCCATGCGGCTTGTAGGATTGCAATAGAGGCAAAAGATATCTGACAACAACAATGCCTGCTAAACCAAAGGCAATCGATATTGGCAAAGCAATACGTCCTTTAATATTAAAAGGCAACTTGGAATAATCCCACCATCTGGCATGATATTTTTTCTCAAGGATATAGCTAGTAATATATTCAATAATGGCTGAACCAAACATACAAATCAGGAAGACTGTTAAGGGACTACTGCTTGTTGTTACAGGAAATAAACCAGCAGTGAAAATAAAATAAGCAATCATGACGGCAAGACCATAGATTGGACAATAGGGCCCAAAAAGAAACCCGCGATTCTCCCACTTTCCGGTATTCATCATGCAATAGAATGATTCCCATACCCAGCCAAAAAAGCTAAATATGACAAAACCTACGATATACTGACTAATAATCATATTATCCTCTCCAATTCACTAGTTTATCCTCTTTTAAGAAAAAAGCAATAGACTAAATGTCTAAAGCTTTACGAATATAGGCTTCATCATGCTGCATTTCTTTGATTAAATCATCAACATCATTAAAGCGCTCTTCTGGTCGTTCAAAAAATTTGAAAAAGACACGCATTATTTCTCCATAAATATCTTCATGGAAATCAAATATATAGATCTCTAATGACATTTCAAAGATATCATTGAAAGTTGGATTCATACCGATATTGGCCATGCCCTTATAACGTTTGCCTTTTACTTCTACTTCAACGCCATAAACACCTTTGGCAAGATAGCAATATTTGCCAATTGCAACATTAGCTGTCGGAAAACCAATAAGTCTTCCTCTTGCCTTGCCGTGAATAACTTCGCCAGTAATCGTATAATCTCTTGTCAGCAATTTGTTGGCATCGCGAATATGACCGGAATGTAATAAGCTTTTGATAAGTGTTGATGAAACTTTAACTTTTTCATCATACATAACCGGTGGAACTACAGAGAGTTCAAAGCCATGACCTTCTAAACTATGTACATCACCACTATTCTTATTGCCAAAATGGAAATCAAAGCCCACAACAACATGTTTAATATGCAAGCCAATAATATATTGAGCAATAAAATCTTCTGGGGACAATGAGGCAACTTCACTTGAAAAGTGAATGACAAATAATGTTTCTATCCCGAGTTTTTCAAGAATTCTATCACGATCCAAGCTACTTGTCAGATAACGTCTTTCTTCCCCTTTTAAAACAACAAGCGGATGCTGATCAAAAGTCATGACAGCTGACTTATAGTTCTTTTTGACGCTTACACGCTTGACTTCTTCAATAAGCTTCTGATGACCAAGATGCAGTCCATCAAAAAAACCTATCGCAACGACATAATTGTCAGTGAGATGAGGAAGATCGTGGAGTTTTAAATCAATGACTTCCATTAAAACAACCCCCTCAGGCTTTTCATCCTGCCTGCACCATCCGGTCCGTATATAGCAAGAATATCACCCTTTTTATTGAAAACGGCAATATTATGATCATAGCTTTCGTTAATCCGTTTGCCATTTAAGGCAATACTTTCATCTTCTAGGATATAGTGGTCCATTGATGCAAAAGCATCTTTTAAAGCTATCATTTTATAATGACCTTCTTTAAGTTCATCAAGCGTACAGCCCTGACTTAAATCAAAATCCCCGCTACGACTTCTAATCAGTGTTTTCATATATCCTGGATAACCTAGCTTTTTAGCAATATCAAAACATAAACTTCTGATATATGTCCCCTTTGAACAGTTTACGCGAAAAGTGATTTCATCATCTTCTTCCTTAAGAAGCTTGATCTCATCAATATGAATAGGTCGAGGGTCAACCTTGACTTCTTTGCCTTCTCTGGCATATTCATAAAGCTTCTTGCCATTGATCTTGATTGCGGAATACATTGGTGGGACTTGCATGCTGTCACCAAGAAAACTATCGAGTACCTCTATGAGATTATCATAGCCATGAAATATCTTTTCATCTAGCACAGTGCCTGATGCATCCATTGTGTCAGTTGATGCTCCTAGTTTCAATGTTGCGATATATTCTTTATTTTCAGCTGTTAGAAACTGCAGGGCTTTTGTGGCCTTATTGACTGCAACAACTAAGACACCCATGGCATCAGGATCCAGTGTCCCAGCATGTCCGACTTTCTTTGTATGCAATGTCTTTCTGACGATATTAACAATATCGTGGCTTGTATAACCAGCTGGTTTATTAATAATTATTAATCCATCATTCATTTTCTTCACCGTTTCTCATCATACCAAAATTCCAAACAAAATGAAACAATGGAGAAAACAAAAAGGCACATTGTGCCTTTATAATGTCCATTGCTTGAATGATTCTTGAAGATAATCTTCCAAGGCTTGCATGCCTTGACCAGTTTTTGCGGAGATGGGGAAAATCTTTATTGATGGGTTAAGTTTCTTAACTCGGGCAATGACCTTTTCAAGATCAAAGTCAAAATAGTCCAATGTATCCATCTTCGTAACGACAAGAACATCGCTCTTTTCAAACATCAATGGATACTTAAGCGGCTTATCATCCCCTTCAGGTACACTTAAAATCATCATATTAAGAGAAGCACCCGTATCAAATTCTGCTGGACATATTAAATTACCAACATTTTCTAAAAAGATGATATCAAGATCTTTTCCTTCAAGGGCTTCATAAGCCCTTCTTGTCATCCCCGCATCCATATGACACATACCATCGGTGTGTGCCTGCAATGCCTTTGCCCCCAATGCCTCAATTTTTAAGGCATCGACATCACTTGCGATATCAGCCTCCATGACACCAATACGTAAATCATTCTTCATATCCGTAATGATACGTGAAAGCAACGTTGTCTTGCCTGAACCGGGTGATGACATAAGGTTTAAAAGTAAAATATGTGCTTCATGCATTTCTTTTCTCAAGTTGTCAGCATCTTTGTCATTTGATGCTGTAACGGATTGATTTAATTCAATAACTCTCATTCTACTCACCTTTTACCATTTCTATCTGTTCTTTTAGCCATTCGATCCATGCTTCAAAGCCTTCTCCTGTCTTTTGTGAAAGCGGAATAACATCAATATGATCATTGAGCTTGGCAACATAGCTCTTGCATCTTTCAATATCGAAATCAAAGACAGGCAATACATCCATTTTTCCTACCAGAAGTAAATCTGTCACTTCAAACATCAACGGATACTTTAAAGGCTTATCATCTCCCTCAGGCACGGAAAGGATTGTAACTTTCTTTGTTGCACCGACATCAAATTCAGCCGGACAGACTAAATTACCAACATTTTCCAAGAAAAGCACATCAAGATCATCAAGTCCTAATGCAGTTATGCCACGCATGGTCATGTCTGCATCCATATGGCAGCTACCGCCTGTATGAAGCTGTAATGCCTTTGCTCCCGCTTTGACAACGGCAGCTGTATCGACATCGCTATCGACATCCGCTTCCATGACACCAATGCGATATTGATCTTTTAGTTCGTTAATTGTCCGTACAAGAAGTGTTGTTTTTCCAGCACCTGGGGAAGCCATCAGATTCACCATAAAGACTTTATGCTTCTTCAGTTCTTCACGTACACAATTAGCACTTAAATTATTATCCGCTAGTATATTCTCTTTTGTCTCGAGGATTTCATATTCTCTTTTATTCATCTCTTATCCCTGCTTTCTCATATCTTTTTCATAGAGCGTATATTTACCATCAATAGCCTCTTTTGTGAAGGTTTCAATCCATTCCAGAGCTCCGTTATAATCACGCTTTTTTAAAAGCTCCCACGATGTTCTTGTGTGCATATAGAGTTTCTCAATGCCATAGATCTTGCAAAATCGCATCCACATGGCAATACATGGATTACGGAATGTAGTAATAATCAAGCCGAGCATATCATTTTCTCCCATATCTGCCATCGTGATCTGGAAATCAAGAGCATGGCATGAAGCCTCATAGTAGGATGTAGAAGTCTTGATATTTTCGACAATGACTCTAAGCTTCTCAAGATCATTTTCGCTTAGCTCTAGAGCATTACGCATGGTCAGCTTTTCTAATGCCCATCTAATTTCTAAAATGGAACGTATATCATGATCAGTTAGGACATCTCCCTTAAGACGCATAATAGCATTAAGTGTCTCGATACTTGCCGTCTTCTTATAGTCCGCAACAAAAGTACCTTGACGATTGATCACTTGTAAAAATCCCTGATATTCAAGTATAGCAATCCCTGTATTGACAACGCTGCGGCTAATGCCCATTTGCTTGGCAAGATCGCGTTCTGGAGGAATCCGGCTATGCGCTGGTAATTCGCCAGAAAGAATCATTTCCTGCATTTTCTTAATAAAGAGTTCGCGCTGTGTTGGGACTGTAAGCTTTTCAAATTTCATGATATCCTCCTTATAGAAAACACCTGTCAGAACTACTGGCAGGTGTTGATTGTGTTCAGTATTTTAGGCTTTTCTAGCGATAGCTTCTTCAAAATCACGTGTACCAGTAAAGATTTCATGTGTGTATGGATTCTTATGCTGTTGTTTCGCTCTTTTGAAAATAACAGCTAAAGTAATCACGTTCATCGCAAGTGCAAGCAAGGCAACAACACCCTGTGCTGTTGGATTAGCTGTAATGCCAGCTTCGGTTAAAGCTTTGATGGAATTGATTTTTGTCATATCAAAAGCTGTTACACCGTGAGCTACTGCTCCTTTGTAAAGAGAAGGTAACACTGAGAAAGGCTTTGTAATCTGGAAGAGTGGGAAAACCTGAGCAAACATGCACCAGACAGCTAAGGTATTAGCTCTATTTTGAATCCATCCACCTTTATTCCAGAAGGCATTCGCAAATGTTGGGGCCAATAAGAGAGCAACCCCGCAATACCATGTGTGAGTTGGTAAATTACAATAAGTATAAGTGAAATTCCAGATATCATAGGCTAAAATAAACCAGATTGTCATATCAGGCCAAAGCATATCATCCTTCTTCTTCGAAGTATAGATACCCCACCAGCCTGTCATGCAGAGAATATTCAAGAGACCGGCAATGCCGTTGACAACATTCCACCAGCCGCCATAAAGCCAGACATCCTCAGTGGACTTCCACCATCCACCAGCCATGCCACCTGCTACAAATCCATTATAAGCTGATTCGAAGTCAGATGCGACAGCAATCAAGATATTAATTGCAACAATAATAAATGGCCATGGCTTAAACCATTCCTTTTTACCAAGTCCCCATTGGTATTTGAGCATCAAGAAACCAACGCATCCAATATCAGCAGCATAAAGCTTAGCATAATGGAACCAGCCATTCATATAAACATGTGTTGGATTATTTAGCGCCCAGCTTGCATGGGCCATTGCCCCAATCTTGATGGCAATAAAATAAGCTGTTAAAGCAAGTGGAAGAACAACAAATACAGCAATACCACCTTTGACTGTACGTCTTCCGATTTCATTCATGACAATCAAGCCCACAAATACAAGAATCCAGCCAAGAATCTGCCAGAGGGCTGTGTCACCATATAATTGAAATAACATAAATAACCTCCCAAGTCTTATTTCAATCTACTCATCAGGTACTTCAATTTCTTTGATCAGAAATTCATTTCCCTGTATAAGCCAAGTCTGATCACTGCCGCAATGTGGGCATATTTTGGCATATTTTACTGTCTCATATGTCTGCTTGCAATTGCTGCAGTAAGTGATGGCTGGAATGGTCTCAATTTTCAGTTCCGCATCTTTTAAAAGATCCGTTCTTTGTCTTGCCCATTTCCAGCAATCTTCTAAGTATTCCGGTATGACCGTTGATACTTCCCCAAGTGAGAGGGTTACAGTGCTGATCTTTTTCAGATCGTTCTCTTGTGCAACCTCTTCTAAATCATCAATAATCTTAAATACAACACCTAATTCATGCATTTAGATCACTTCTTCTTCCCAAATTTAATATGAATGGCTTGCTTAGCTGCATAAGGGAGAATATAACGCATCTTATCTTCACTCTTACGCATTGTTGAACATTCAGGATGATCTCTTTCTAAATGAATGGCATCAAATTCACATTTTGTCGTACAGATACCACATCCAACGCAGTGATTTTCATCCACAACAGTCTTGCCACAACTTAAGCAGCGCGCAGCTTCTTTCTTCACCTGCTCTTCAGTAAAGACTTCTTGATAGTCTCTAAAGCTTAATGGCTTAGTATTGGCTTTCTTAGCAGGAACCTGACGTTTCCCATTATCATATGATTCAACTAGAATATTCTCTTTATCCAGTTCAACATAATCATTCTTGTTACGTCCAATTGTAAGTGATGTATGTGGCTGAACAAAGCGGTGAATAGAAATGGCTCCTTCCTTACCAGCTGCAATAGCATCAATCGCAAACTTAGGTCCTGTATAAACATCCCCACCAGCAAAGATATCAGGCTGGCTTGTCTGATATGTTTCCTTGTTCGCAACGACACATCCACGACGATCAAGTTCAACATTTTCACCTTTCAGCAAGTCACCCCAGACAATGCTCTGACCAACTGCTAAAACAACATGTCCGCATGAAATTGTCATCGTATCATCTTCATCATATTGTGGATTGAAGCGGCCGCTCTCATCCTTTACCGACAGACATTTCTTAAAGACGATACCTGTTACTTCGTTGTTCTCGTTTTTGAGAATCTCCTTTGGACCCCAGCCAAAGCACATCTTGACACCATCTTCCAAGGCTTCTTCAACTTCTTCTTCGCTTGCTGGCATGATGTCTCTTGTTTCTAGGGAAACCTGCGTGACATGGGCACCAACACGACGTCCATCGCGTGAACAGTCAATGGCAACATTGCCACCACCAACAACGACAACATCACCCTTCAAGACATAGCTTTCAGTAGCATTGATTTCTTTAAGGAAATCAACTGCACTGACAACGCCCTGACCGTCTTCACCAGACACCTGGATGCTTCTGCCTCCCTGAGCTCCAATCGCAAGATAGAATGCCTTATAGCCTTGCTTTCGTAAAGCATCAATAGTAATATCTTTACCCACTTCAATACCTGTCTTGATTTCAACACCCATTTCTTTGATAATATCAATTTCCGCCTGAATAATATCTTTTTCAAGCTTATAGGATGGAATACCATAGACAAGCATACCACCAGGTTTTTCATTCTTTTCAAAGATTGTAGGCTGATAGCCTTTCTCAGCTAGATAATAAGCGCATGAAAGACCGGCAGGCCCTGCCCCGATAATAGCAACCTTATCTTGAGAGAAATCGCCATCAACACGAGGAATGACTTTCTTAGGGATATATCTTGTTTCACTATTGAGGTCATGCATGGCAATGAATTTCTTGACTTCATCAATTGCCACTGCCTCATCAATAGTGCCTCTTGTACATGCATCTTCACAGCGTCGATTACAGATATGACCACAGATAGCAGGAAGTGGATTGTTTTTCTTAATAAGCGCTAGGGCATCAGTATATCTGCCTTCAGCAGCCATTTTAAGATATCCCTGAACGGCAATATGAGCAGGACAGGCTGTCTTACATGGTGCTGTACCACTGCGGTGAGCTTCGATACGGTTATGATCACGATAATCCCAATCCCAATCATTTTCGCTCCACTTTCTATCCCAAGGCAGGTCATGTTTTGGATAGTTTACAGCGCTGCCATCTTTCTTACAAAGTTTCTGACCAAGCTTCAAGGCACCGGCTGGACAGAACTCTACGCAACGTCCGCAAGCGACACACTTTGCACTATCAACATGAGCGACATAAGCCGAACGTGATAAGTTTGGTGTATTAAACAATAATGAAGTTCTTAAGGCATAACATACATTGACGTTGCAGTTACAAATCGCAAAGATCTTGTTTTCACCATCAATGTTTGTAATCTGATGGACAAAGCCATTATCTTCAGCACGTTTGAAAATATCCATGGCTTCCTCACGGGTAATATAGACACCGCCTTTATTTGTTTCAACAACATAATCAGCCATATCCCCAACAGCAATACACCAACCTTCTTCATCATCACCGCATCCTTCATCATAGGTTTTTCTACTACGACGACAGGAACATGGTGATTTAGCGTACTTGCCTTCATATTTATCAAGCCAGTGAGAAATCTTTTCGACACCAATGGCTTCATTATTCATAGCAATGGCCTTCTCAACAGGAATAACATGCATGCCAATGCCCGCTCCTCCTGGAGGAACAATCTTCGTCACCTTTTCAAGTGGTAAACGTGTCATATGTTCAAAGAACATACCAAGTTCTGGATGTTCCTCAATCAAGTCCTTATTCATGTTTGAGAATTCCCCTGAACCAGGTACAAACATTGGTAAGACATATTGTTTTTCATGTTGTGGATTCTCATAATTCCATTCAATTAGACCAGTATAAGACATATGATCCAGCATTTCCTGCAGCTTTGTGTCCTCAATACCGGATATCTTTTTTAGCTGAGCAAATGTCTTTGGTTTACGAATACCGCCAAATTTTAAAGCGAGTTCAGCTTCTTCATCAGTACATAAGCGTGCTACTGCCCAATATTCTGGATCATCCTTTGTGATTTTTTGTAAACCAAGCTTGATAGGTATTCTATCCGTGACGAGCTTTCCCAATTTCGCAACAGGTTCACGCATTGGACCATCCACATTCGCAATTTCCGGACGAAGTGGATAATTTGGATCTCCTTTAGCCCCCATTTTACAATTCTCCTTTAAAATATTTCTCATTCTTTATCGTGGTATGTCCACGTTGTTAATATTTTAACATTCTATCCTATATTTGTCCATAGCCGAATTGTAAGCCTTTTAGTTTTCGCCCTTTCTATAGCTCAACTACCTTTTAAAGCGAATTGTAAGCCCTTAGATTTCTCTTTTCTCTAATATTTAATTATTAATGCAAAAATAATTTATTGACTAATGGATAAGAAAATTGTATGATGAGAAAAATTTAAAAGTGGAGGACATAGATATGTGTGTTTTTTTAACGATGGATTCAAGAGAATACCCTCTTGAACAATTCAAGCAAGCATTACACATGGTTGATGATCGCGGTCCTGATATGAGTCGTGTTGAACTCTTTGACGAGTCTACATTCGGCTTTGCGCGTTTATCCATCATGGATTTATCAGAAAAAGGAATGCAGCCCTTCAATTATAATGACTGCGAACTTGTGTGTAATGGTGAAATCTATAATTACCCTGCTTTAAAGAAAAATTTAGAAGAAAGTTACACTTGCAAGAGTGATAGTGATTGCGAAGTACTCTTGCCTTTATATAGAAAATATGGATTAGATATTCTTTGCCGTATGCTTGATGGAGAGTTTGCCTTTGTCATCAAGGATGCACAAAGTGGAAAAATGATGGCAGCAAGAGATCCGATGGGCATTCGTCCAATGTTTTATGGCTATACAAAAGAAGGTAAAATTGCCTTTGCCTCAACAGCAAAAGCGCTCTTCCCTCTTTGTCATGATATTATGCCTTTTGAACCTGGTTCTTATTATGATGGTGAAAAGTTTGTAAAATATAACGATCTTGGTGATGTCAAGATGTATGTTGAAGATGACATTGAACAGATTGCAACAAAGCTTAATAGTCTGCTGACAGCTTCAGTTATCAAGCGTCTGCAATCCGATGCACCAATTGGCTACCTGCTTTCAGGCGGACTTGATTCATCATTAGTTTGTGCGATTGCTGCAGAAAACAACGATAAGCCCATCAAGACTTTTGCAATCGGAATGGACCGTAATCCAATTGACTTAAAATATGCGAAAGAAGTTGCTGAATATATTGGCTCAGATCATACTGAAGTCATCATGACGAGAGAAGATGTTCTTGGCCACCTGAAAGAAGTCATTCGTCAGTTAGAGACTTTTGACATTACGACTATCAGGGCATCACTTGGTATGTTTATTTTATGTGAGTATATTCATAAGAATACTGACATCAAAGTTATCCTGACTGGTGAAGTCAGCGATGAAATCTTTGGCTACAAGTATACAGACTTTGCCCCATCTCCTGAGGAATTCCAAGAAGAATCTGCAAAGCGTATTCGTGAACTTTATATGTATGATGTCTTAAGAGCTGATCGTTGCATTTCTGCTAACTCGCTTGAAGGACGTGTACCTTTTGCCGATACAGCCTTTGTCGAATATGCGATGAGCATTGATCCAGCGAAAAAGATGAATACCTACAACAAAGGAAAATATCTTTTGCGTCATGCCTTTGAAGGAACAGGATTATTACCAGATGATATCCTAATGCGTGAAAAAGCAGCCTTCTCCGATGCTGTTGGTCATAGCATGGTTGATGACCTCAAGGAATATGCCAATAGCCTCTATAGCGATGAAGATCTCGTGAAAGCTAAAGAGAAATATCCATACTGTACACCATTTACCAAAGAATCCCTTCTTTACCGTGATATCTTTGAAGAATTCTATCCCGGTCAGGCAAAATGGGTCAAAGACTTCTGGATGCCTAACAAGACTTGGGAAAACTGCAATGTCGATGATCCAAGTGCAAGAGTTCTTGCCAACTATGGTGATTCTGGAAAATAACTTTTAAAAGAAGCCTTTGTGCTTCTTTTCTTTATCATAAAAGCTCCCAAGATTTAACTTGAGAGCTTTTTGATTATTTATGATTAATAACGAAATATTTCTTCTTGCCACGACGAATGACTGTCGCTTTATTGCCATAGGCATTGGCCTTGCTGACAACAAACTTTTCGTCAGTCACTTTCTGTCCATTGACAAGAACAGATCCGCCCTTGACAAACTGACGCGCTTCACGATTTGAAGAAGCTGCACCACATTTGACTAAAGCATTAAGAATCTGCATGTCTTCATCTACTTCAACAGATGGCACAGAGGCAAAGCATGACTTAACCTGTTCATAAGTCAAATTGGCAATCTCACCAGAGAATAGCATTTTAGAAATATTTACTGCTTCATCATAGGCATCAGCTCCATGAAGGAAGGTAATGACTTCTCTTGCCAAAGCCTTATGTGCTTCTCTTTTATGTGGTTCTTCTTTATTTGACTGCTCTAAGCGCATGATTTCATCCTTATCCAAGAATGTTAAGAACTTCAGGTAATCAATAACCTTTTCATCTTCCGAATTCAAGAAGAACTGATACATTTCATATGGTGAAGTCTTTTCACGATCAAGCCAGATAGCCTTGCCTTCAGACTTACCAAACTTTGTACCATCGCTCTTTGTCAATAATGGCATTGTCATACCATAGAGCTCTTCTCCTGTCTTCTTACGTGTTAGTTCAATACCGGCTGTAATATTGCCCCACTGGTCCTGACCAGCAACCTGCATATCAACGCCTCTTGTTTGATGTAGGACAAAGAAATCCATTGCCTGCATAATCATATAAGAGAATTCAGCAAATGTGATACCTTCATCAAGTCTGCTCTTGATGATTTCTTTGTTGAGCATGTAATTGACATTGAAATACTTGCCATAATCACGTAAGAAGTCAATGAAGTTCATGTCTTTATACCAGTCGTAGTTATTGACAACTTCAAAACCAAAGATATCACTGGCCTGCTTCTTTAAGCATTCAAAGTTATGCTGGACCTGTTCATATGTAATCATTGGTCTTTCTGCTGTTGGCTTCGGATCACCAATTAGGCCAGTACCTCCACCAACTAAAAGAATAGGATTATGTCCAGCCTCTTTTAATCTTTTAGAAATAAGAAAGCTTGAAAAGTGTCCAATATGCAATGAATCACCAGTAGGATCTGTACCGATATAGAAAGTCATACCACCCTTATTAAGCTTTTCTCTTAACTCTGGCGAAGAGACATCCTTGATCAGCCCACGCCATTCTAATTCTTCATAAATACCCATCTTATCCTCCTTAAATAAAAAAGAGAATTCCTCCTTACAAAGGACGAATTCTCGCGTTACCACCTTTATTCCTGCTAAGCAGGCACTTATCTTTGTTAACGATGCACACACCGTCTAAGCTTTGCACTTAGAAGCTCCAAAGTGTATTCATTATAGTATTTGTACTTATTTACACCACCCATAAGTTCTCTACAACAAACTCTATAACTACTTGTCTTCTTCATAGCGATAACAATAGTTTAGTAAAGTTAAAGCCTCTTGTCAACAACCAACATAGAATTAACCTACTACAAATGATACAATCCGATGATTGCAAGGACACCTGCCATTAAAAGCAGAAGAAGCGAATATGTTTGCGGATAGGTTATTGAAGCAATCATAACCTGATCAGGATTTCTTCGATAAAAATAAGCCTCAACATATTCATTACGATGGCCAAAGGGATAGTGGCCATGAGGCAGTGTAAATGTTTCAAGACTATTAGCCTTATAAATCATACCTTGATGACGATAAAGCACTTTGAAACAATAGACATCCCCATGCTTATTTTCCTCTAAAAGCTGATATCCAACGATACTTGCTGGTACACGTATTCCCCAAATTCTTAAAAAAAGCCGGCGATAACTCAAGATAAATACAATGATAATAATGATCCATGCAATACCAAGATAGATCATTTCTTGTCCCCAGTATGATAGAGGTTAGGATTGGCATCAACACGCATTGTTCCAACCTTTGAGAAGATAATACGCTGGGATGTATAGAGACCTGAATAGCCTGAGAAGATGAAACAAATAATCGCTGCCAAGGCAAAATAAAGCAAACCGACACCTTGGAAGACTTCCATCGCTAAGAAAAGTGGCGATAGGAAGCTATTTGTCGCTGCCCCAAAAATGCCAATCATGCCAATTGCTGCCCCAAAGCCAGCTGGGATGCCAAGAAGCTTAGCTGCAAAACAGCCAAAGGTCGCACCAATGAAGAATGATGGCACAACCTCCCCACCCTTATAGCCAGATTCCAGTGTAATAGCTGTAAAGATGATTTTCATTAAGAAGGCCGTTGGCTTCACTTCACCATGGACAATCGCCTTTTCAATAATATCCATGCCTGCTCCATTATAATCCGTATTGCCAATAAGTAATGTCAATACAACAACCAAGCATCCACCAACAAGAATTCTTATATAACTATTTTTAATATATGTTGTCATAAACTTGTGGACATAAATCAATGTCTTAACAAAGATTATAGAAACAATCGCACATAGAATAGCGAGAATAATAATCTTGATATACATGAAAGGATGATATGCAGGTGCCATAACTTTAAACTGCACAACTTCCCCACCAAGAATCCGCGCAATATAGGCTGATGTAATAGAAGAAATCAGTCCTGGTAATATAGCTGAGTAAGGAACGTCACCGACATTGACGACCATTGTCCCAAATGCTGCGGCTGCAAGCGGTGTTCCAAAAAGAGCGGAGAAGAAGCTTGCCATGCCAACACGGGTCATAATTTTAAAATCTTCTTTTTTCATATGCAGGATTCGTCCGATATAATTGGCAATGCCCCCGCCAATCTGTAAGGCAGCACCTTCCCTGCCTGCTGAACCACCAAATAAATGCGTGATCACAGTACTAACAAAGATAGCTGGTATAAGCAAAGCATTCAGCACTGTCCCATGTCTAGCCGCCTTAATAATATTATTCGTCCCCATTCCTGCAACATGAAAACGTTCATACATAAAGACAATCACAAGACCAGCTAGCGGCAGAAAATAGAGCAGCCAGGGATGGATATGTCTCAGTTTTGTAACATAGACAATGCTTTCAGAAAAAAGTGCACCGATTGGTCCACATACGGCTGCCACCAGCAAGGCCATAACCAGCCACTTCACGCCAACCTTTATATAAAGCCATGTTGCTTTTATATCATGGTCAAAAAGCTTTTTATAATCATTCATAAAATTCCCCCTCGTATGCATCATTGTATCACATGTTGCAACAAACAAAAAGACGAGAGGTCATCTCGTCTTGACGCTTATAATAATTTTGTTGAATCACGCTTAACAACCGTATGTTTCATGCAAACAGCACGCTCATCAATTTCTTCCTCGTTGAGCATCTTTGTAATCATTCTAACAGCAACTGCCCCCATATCATAGATTGGCAAATGAACAGATGTCAATTTAGGTCTTGAAATAATCGCATAAGTCGAATCAACCATACCAATGATTTCTAAATCATCAGGAATATGAACGCCTTTGTCATCACAAGCCTGTACAAAAGCAACTGCTTCCTTGTCATATCCAGCAATCACAACGCGTCGTGTCTGATGGCTATCAAGGTAGTTTGCGAAATCATTATGAGCCTGTTCAAATTCATTGGATGTCGTAATGACACGGTCATCTTCAAATGTCTTACCAGCTTCTACAAAAGCTTCTTTAATGCCTTCATGAAGACTATTTAAATCAATAAGGTTCTGACGTGCCTTAACAAAGAGAATATCATCAATGCCCTGGTCAAGATAATTCTTTGCAAGATCATAACCAATTGCTTTGGCATCAACATAGACAGAACATACATTATCATCACTAGTTTTTTGGCCAATGACTGCTGTTGGTAAATTATATTGCTTTGTAAGCTCCAAACCTTTTTCGATATCCTGACTGTTGAAAAGAATAACACCATCAGCTCTTGACTTGACAACTCTTTCGATGACATCTTCTAGAGGATTGCTGTCACCAAGTTCATCGGTTGTATACATCGTCAATGAATAATCCAGGGTTCTGCCTGTATCGCCAATGCCACCGATCATATCTTTAACTCGCGCAAAGATGGATTGTGGAAAGACAACAGCAATGGTTGTCGATTTACTTGTAGCTAGCCCACGGGCAACCTGGTTGGGTTTAAAATCTAGACGCTTGATGGCTTCTAGAACACGGTCCCTTGTAGCCTTTTTGACAACATTCGAACCATTAATAACTCTTGATACTGTTGCAAGGGAAACATCCGCTTCCTCAGCAACATCATAAATTGTCGTTTTCTTCTTCATAGTTAATCTTTAATTTCATCAATCATTTCATCAAGTTCATTTTCAACATTATCAATCTCATTTTCAATAGCGTCGCTATCTGGTAAAATACCAGTTTCATTTAATTGATTCTTTGCTTCTTCAATTTTCGCATTCAAGCGTTCAGCAACCTGGGATACACCTTCTGCTACCTTGGCATACTGTTCGCTTTCTTTAACCTGGGAAGCAAGTGTTTCAAGTTTTGCCTGAAGATCATTAAGCTTTACTTTTGTCGAATCTTTAAAAGCATCTGAATCAAATTCATCAACTGTCTTTTTTACATTCTCAATAGTTTCGCCTAAGATTGCTTCAACATCTTCACGTGTCAGATTCTTCACTTTCACATAAGTCTCTTTAGATTTTTCTACGAGATCTTCACGTAATTCACTGCCTTTTTTTGGTGCTAAAAGTAGCCCTGCAATTGCACCCACAGCAGCTCCGAATAAGAATTTTCCTAATTTCATCGCATTTCCTCCTATTTCTTTTTAAATAAATTCATCACAAATCCTAACAGACCACTTCCCAAGTTTCTTCTCTTAGTAAATGTTCTGTTGACAAGCTCAACCGGGGCGTTCAGCAAGTCCAATTTGTAATTGATATCATCAACAGTCTTGTTCACTTTTGTGACTGTGATATCTAAGTTATGGGCAATGATAGAAACATCCTGTAATGTCTTAGCAGCCTTTAGCAGAAGGATGCCAAGTGAGACAAGGGCAAAGGCACCAGCAACAACAAGAATGGCAACACAAACGTCCAATGTACTCATCTATTCTCCTCCTATTTACTTTCCTTTTCAGCCTTAACTTCAATAACCAAGTCCTTAAGCTTATAAATGTCTTTTGGTGACATAAAGATATAAACAACATTATCATATTCAGCAAGCAGCTCTGCTCCTTCACGATCTTCCTTCACGACATTGGCACGAGGAATATATTGAGTAATATATGTGACATCGATATCAATGCCAGCTTCCTTATGCGCATTGGCAGGGAAATCAACAAAGTAAGGATAGTCTGCTAAATCCATGCTTTGGGCAAATCCCTTTGCGAAATACTTACCACGTGAGAAACGGTCAGGCTGATAGACAGCAACAATCTTCTTTCCTGGATAACGTGTTCTTGTTTCTTCAATGACATACTTGATAGCTGTTGGATGATGAGCATAGTCATCAACATAGACATTATTGCCAATTTCCTGAACAGTATATCTACGCTTAACGCCTTTGAATGTTGACATTCTTTCTTCGATATAAGAAGCATCCATGCCTTCAAGATAGCCAAGTGTAATAACACCTAATAAGTTATAAAGTGTATGCATGCCATATAAAGGTAAGGCAAAATGACCAAAGAGTTCACCATGAATATAGACATCAAATGATAAGCCCTTTTCGTTATTGATGACATTCTTTGCCTGAACGTCATTACCATCCTTTAAGCCAAACTTATAGACTGGCTTTGTGTAATGTAAGCTAGGTAAATGTGGGTCATCACCCCATACAACACATGCTTTCTTCGCATGATTTGCATATTCTTCAAATGATTCATCATAGTCATCCTGATCCTTAAAATAATCAACATGATCCAATTCAATATTGTTGATATAGGAATAATCTGGATAGTAGCTTAAGAAATGATCCATATATTCATCAGATTCAAAAATAAAATATTTTGCATCCTTCTCAGCATATCCCGTACCATCACCAATTAATACAGATGTAGGAGCATAATCCTTAAAAAGATGATAAGCCATGCCTGTTGTTGTTGTCTTACCATGTGTACCTGCAATACCGATAGAAATAAACTGGTTCATGAACTTGCCTAAGAATCCAAAGTATGTATGTGTTTTTACATTTGGATTATCTAAAGCAGCAGCCACTTCTTCATTCGTTTCACGATGGAAATCATTACCAATAATAACATCCATCCCATCCTTAATATTATTCTTATCAAATGTATAAATAGGAATACCACGTTCTCTTAATCCATCTTCAACAAAGATATACTTGCTGATATCACTACCGGCAACTTCATAGCCTAAGTCGTAAAGAATACGTGCTAATGAGGACATTCCTGAGCCCTTAATTCCAATAAAATAATACATAATGTTCTATTCACCTCTTATCAAATTTTATCATAAATGTAACCGCATTGAAATTCTTTTATGAAAGTTTCTTTCATTTTCTTACATTATCATGAATGACCTATTTTTATTGATTTAAACTGTGTTTTAAATCAAACAAAAAGAAAAAAGAATGACATGTTTGACATATCATTCTTGCGTTATCAGCGAATGCCTCCGCCTCCGCCACCTGACGAAAAGCCGCCACCACCAGACATCGATGACCAGCCGCCACCGCCACTGCTGCGTACCTGCTGTTCAGATAGAGAGTAGCCGGTATTAGAAGCGCGCATGATACTATTCGCCCAAAGCATTGACCAGTAGATTGTATCATAGTCAGGTCGATAATCACTCTGTTCATAATAATCAGGATGAACTTCCCCAAGCTGCTTCTTGACTTCATCAGCAATATCAAAGAGCGTTGCATAAACAAGATAATCATCCCAAAGCATAACATCAAGGACTTTCTTCTCATCCATATTATCCGCATCTTTTAAGAATTTATAAAGGCCATAGGTATGATGAATGTCTTCAACAGTCTGATCATCAATCTTGTTTTTATGAAGATGACCTTGATCATGAAGATATTTCTTCTGGCTCATATAAAGATCATCAAACCAGTTATAGAGTTTCTTATAGTGTTTCTTCATTTGACTTTCTAGAGCTTTTCTAGTTGCTTTATTCTCTTTATTTGCAGCTTTCTGCATGATTTCATAAAGTTCTTTCGCATTCTCATCTTGTGGCATCTCAAGAAATTCAACAACATAATCTTTCTTCTCCCCCACAAAATGTACATTACGATCCCTAATCATTTTCAGCATATAGGCAGCGATGAGTTTAGGATTATGATATTTCTTATTTAATCCTGTCTGATCGACTAAAAATGAGGCATAAAGTAAATGATGGGTTGGAATATCATGAAAGTTAGGAATATTCTCTTTGTCTTTCTTTGAAAGCTTAATATATCTTTTGATTCTTGAATCACCTTGATCAGCCAAGGCAAAGAGCAGCACCCCAGCAACCACTAAGAAGCCTACAAATAGCGCCATAAAGACACCAAGAGCACCTACGCCATCATCATCATAATCACTGCCTTTTTTGGCATCCTTTAAAAGTGATTTATAAGTCTTATTCTCATAAGTTGTATCATAATGTGCAAAAGGAATGCTTGTCTTAGAGAATAGCTGCATACGTTTAATCTTACCAGTTGATATCATCTTAATTCTGCCTGCTTCAAAATTTACTTTTCCTTCGTAGCCAAAGGCATAGATTTCTGTATTGTCCTTTTGAAAGCTCTGTGGTGCACTGATTTGTATGCTTGCCTTCTTGAGCGGAATATTGAGTTCAAAGAAATTATAGTTAATGCCTGTTGCATCTTGATATTTATTGACGAAGTTTGTGACATGATAAACCATCGTATAAGTATGTTCTTGATGCTCTATGCCAAAGCATAACTCATAATTGGAATCACCTTTATCATTGATGCCAAAATGGTTATATTTCTGTTCACGGGACAGTGCATCAGGATCCCAGTTATCTAACTTTGCATATTGGACTGTTTGATCACGGGTAACTGAAACCATTGTCAGTTCCTTCTGGTTCATGCGATTCATCACTTGATAGAACTCTGAACCTTGCGTTGCCATGAGTTCGATTGTTTCTGTAACCGTCGCATTACCACTTTGATCAATGATAACATCAATATTCAGGTTATTGACTGCCCCTTCACTTGCATAAGCAGGCTGTAATTGGAAGATGAGTATAAGTATAAAGATAAAGAGTCTGAAGATTCTTTTCATAGGTTTTCCTCCTGTTATCATTCTATCATATGCTTATAGTCCAGCAAAAGAAAAAGGATTGCATAAATACAATCCCAATTCCTTTATTCATTACCAATGACAGTTAATTCTTTTGGATAGCTATTAAGAGGCTGACAGCCATCATGCGTAACAAGAACTAAATCCTCAATACGCACACCGAATTCACCTTCAATATAAACACCTGGTTCAATAGAGAATATCATGCCTTCTTCAGCAATGATTGGTGAAGTTGTATTGACTTCCCCAGCTTCATGACAAAGACGTCCAATAAAATGTCCTAAACGATGATTGAATTCCTTGCCATAGCCACCCTGTGTAATAATATCACGAGCTATCTTGTCAATGTCTGCAAGAGCTACACCGGGCTTGATGGCTGCTTCAGCAGCTAATTGCGCTTTTAAGACAAGATTATAAACATATTCTTGTTTGTCAGAAACTTCTTTATAGAAGAACGTACGGGTCATATCTGAGCAATAGCCCTGATATAAGCATCCCTGATCGACAATGATGGAGTCACCTGGCTTAAGCTTGCTGTCATCATTCATATGATGTGGGTTTGCGCCATTTTCGCCATAACCAATGATAGGTTCAAAGGAATGGTCACTTGCCCCCTTGCTTTTATAGAAAGCCAAGAGAAGCGGATCCATTTCTGCTTCCGTATATTGACCACTAGCTAACGTCTTAGCCATATAGCCCATTGCTTCATCATTGATTTTAGAAGCTTTTTTCATTAAGGCAATCTCTTCTTCATCCTTGACGCCTCTCACTAAGTCGACAACTTCACTTGCAACAGTGAAAGAAGCATCACTGAGTGCATCCATGAGTGGTAAAAGCCATCTTGCTTCCATATTTTTATCAACACCAATCGCCTTTGCCCCATCTTTTTTTAAGTATTCTGCAATCATGCCTAATGAATCCTGTGCATCGCTGAACCAAGTAATAGGTATACCTAAATCATGATCAACAAAGAAGAGATTATTGAAAAAGAGCTGGTGATGACCATTCGTGCTAATGGCCATCACATAAGTTCTTTCATGGGGATAATTAAGATAATCCAACAAATAGTCAATAGAAGTTGGATCAGTAACAAGCATATGATCAATATGCTTTGTTTCCATACGTTTGATAACACGCGCTAATCTATTCTGATTCACCATCAAGAACACCTTCTTTCACTTCAATGCCTAATTCATCAAGCTGTGCCTGGTCAACTGTACCTGGTGCATCAGTTACAGGATCTTTTGAACTTGTATTCTTAGGGAAGGCAATAACATCTCTTAATGAGTCAGACTCAGTCAAAAGCATGGCAATACGATCCAAACCTAAGGCAAAGCCGCCATGAGGTGGTGCGCCATACTGGAAGGCATCGACAAACCAGCCAAACTGACTTCTGATACGCTCTTCAGTGAATCCTAGAGCCTCAAAAGCCTTATCCTGTAATTCTTCATCATAGATACGTTGTGAACCGCCACCAAGTTCAAAGCCATTCAAGACGATATCATATGCATCAGCAAGGCAGTGTGCAGGATCTGTGAGGATCTTATCGAGATCTGATTCTTTTGGACGTGTGAATGGATGGTGCATTGCATAATAACGGCCATCTTCTTCAGAATATTCAAACATTGGGAAATCAATAATCCATAAGAAATCAAATGTATGTGGATCATAAAGCTTAAGTTCCTTACCTAAATGGTTACGAATAGCTGCTAAAGCATCACAGACAACCATATAATGTGAATCAGCGACAAATAGCAATAAGTCATCAGCCTTTGCATCCATAGCCTTTAAAAGACGAGCTAATTGTTCTTCATTAAAGAATTTCGCAATTGGACCATTAACGCCTTCATCAGTAACTTTCAGCCAAGCCAGGCCTTTTGCCTTATACTTCTTGGCAATTTCACCTAGGGCATCAATCTTCTTACGGCTAAAATGACTTGCTTCGCCCGTGACATTGATACCTTTGACATGGCCATTTGCTTCTAAAGCACTCTTGAAGACCGCAAAATCAACATCTTTCACTGTTTCATTTAAGTTAACAAGTTCTAGGCCAAAACGTGTATCCGGTTTATCGATACCATACTTCTCCATCGCATCATGCCAAGTCATACGACGTAATGGGAGCTCGATATCAATGTCCTTAACATCCTTCATGACTTTAGCCACAAGACGTTCACCTAAATCAAGAATCTGATCAGTATCCATGAAACTCATTTCCACATCAACCTGTGTGAATTCAGGCTGACGGTCTGCTCTTAAGTCTTCATCTCTAAAGCATCTGGCAATCTGATAATACTTTTCAAATCCTGAGACCATCAATAACTGCTTAAAGAGCTGTGGTGATTGTGGTAAGGCATAGAATGAACCTTCATGCACACGTGAAGGGACAAGGAAGTCTCTTGCGCCTTCTGGTGTAGAACGGTTAAGGTATGGTGTTTCAATTTCAATAAAGTCCTCGCCATCCAAGAATTCATGAATGGATTTTACAATCTTTGCACGTGTCATAATCTTGTTTTGAAGAACTGGTCTTCTTAAGTCAAGATACCGATATTTCATACGTGTTTCTTCACTTGCATCTGTTTCATCTGCAACAATGATAGGTGGCTGCTTAGCCGTATTGATAATTTTAAAATCTTCGACATCCACTTCAATATCACCAGTAGGCATATGTGGATTCTTGCTTGAACGTTCAACAACTGTACCAGTAACCTGTAAAATATATTCGTTCTTGATATCCTTTGTCTTTGAAGCAAATTCTTCATTAAAGACAATCTGTGTTAAGCCATATCTATCTCTTAAGTCAATAAAGACAATGGCTCCCATATTTCTCTTTTTCGCAACCCAGCCAATCAATGTGACTTCCTCACCCACATGATTGATTCTCAGTTCTCCATTATTATGTGTTCTTTTCATAACTATACTCCCATCTTGTGATCTAAGTAGGCAATGAGTTCTTCAACTTTGACAGCTTCCTGCTCTTTAGTTTCATTATCTCTCACCTGGACAATTTCGTTATTGACTTCATCTTCACCAATGATCAAGGCATATTGCGCATGGAAACGGTCCGATGACTTAAACTGACCTTTAAGCCCTCTACCGACAAAGTCCATGTCACAGCAGAAGCCATGTGCACGAAGGACAGTAATAAGCTGCATCGCATAATCCTTCGCTTCATCGCCAAGAGGCATGATATAAGCATCAATGCCTGCATCATCAGTCATATCATCATCCATTGCCAGCATCAGTCTTTCCATCCCGAAGGCAAAGCCAACACCTGGAGTTGCTGGACCGCCAACTTCTTCTACAAGACCATTGTAGCGTCCACCACCACCGACTGTTGAACCTGCTCCTAATTTCGGATCATCACTGATTAATTCAAAGACAGTATGAGAATAGTAGTCAAGACCTCTTACTAAGTTTGTATCAATGACATAATCGACCTCTAATTCATCCAAGAGCTGGCATACTTTATCAAAATGAGCTTTTGCCCCTTCTGAAAGATAATCAATTGTCTTAGGTGCACTTGCCATACTTGGATGTTCATGATCAACCTTGCAGTCGAGAATTCTTAATGGATTCTTTTCAAAACGATCATTACAATCTTCACATAATTCATGAAGATGTGGTCTAAAATGATCTTTTAATGCTGTACGATAAGCTTCACGTGATGCATCATCACCTAATGAGTTAATATGCAATGTGACATCCTTAATATCCAAAGCCTTAACAACAGTCAAAGCCATCAACATGCATTCCACATCAACATAAGGTGATTCCACACCAAGCATTTCCACCCCAAACTGATGGAACTGACGCTGACGACCAGACTGAGGTCTTTCATAACGGAACATTGGTCCCATATAGTAAACTTTTGTCAGTTTTTCTGGCCAGGCATACATCTTATTTTCAACATAGGCACGAGCAATACCTGCTGTACCTTCAGGTCTTAATGTGATCGAACGTCCCTTCTTGTCATTAAAGCTGTACATTTCCTTTGTGACAACATCGGTTGTATCACCAACTGCACGATTGAATAATTCTGTATGTTCAAAGATTGGTGTTCTCATTTCTTTGACATTATAGTTATCAGCAATTGTACGTAGAATTCTTTCGAGCTTCAGCCATTTACCAGACTCTGTTGGTAAAACATCGACTGTCCCTCTAGGTGCCTTATAATTCATTTGCATTCCTCTCTTTCATCAAAATAAAAAACGTCCTTATCTAAGGACGTTTCAACGCGGTACCACCTTAGTTCATACCTTTCAGTATGCCCTTTAGCTCTTAACGCGAGCCACGTGCTTTTTTAAAGCATTCTCCAAAGTGTCCCATAGCTTCTTTTTCGTTATTTCCACCAGCCATAACGTCTCTAGAAAAAATCCACTATTTAATCTTCTTCCTCGAATATGCACTCAGTATAATATAAAGTTGGACAAAATGCAATAATACACTTAATGGATGACACGCTTAACTTCCGCAACACCATGAATCTTATTCAAATTATCAATAGTATTCTGAAGCTTTTCTGCCGAGTCTACGGATATTGTAATATTCATATCGGCATCCAAGTCGGCAATACCGGCATTAATATTCATGATATTGACATTACAAGTACCAAGTACCGTCACAATATCGCTAAGAAGGTTTGGACGATCTAAGCCAATAATCTCTAAATCGACATTATAGCGTTTTGATTCAATACTTGCATAATCCCAATAAACATCAACAAGACGTGATGGGTCAACATTTTTCACATTTGGACAATCAGCCCGATGAATCTTAATCCCCTGCCCTTTAGAAACAAAGCCAACAATCTCATCACCAGGGATAGGATTACAACACTTAGATAAACTCATCATAACCCCACCTGTTAAATTGCCAACGGCAACACCAATAGATTTCTTGCGCTTTGCTTCAGCCTGTTCACGATTATTATTCTTACGAATAATCTGAGAAAGGTTTTCAATAAAGCCTTTCTTTTCCGGTACAACATGGTCCAGCAGACTGCCTGCGGTGGCTTGTTTTTTACCGATGGCAATCAGCACTTCATCAAAGTTACGGCAGCCAATTTCATTGAATTTCGAACGATAGGTTTCAGGATCAAGATAGGTCTTTTCATCAAGTTCACGATTACGGATTTCTTCTCGTAAGATTCTTCGTCCTTCATCAATGATTTCTTTTTTATCTTCAGCTTCCTGCTTAACAAGATATTGTTTGATTTTATTTCTTGCACTGCCCGTTCTGACAATCTTTAACCAGTCTTCACTTGGATGAGCCTGATTACTAGTCATGATCTTGACAACATCGCCTGTCTTCAAGGTTGTATCAATTGGCACCATGACATTGTTGACAATGGCACCAGTAGTATGATTACCAACTTCAGTATGAATACGATAGGCAAAGTCGATAGGTGTAGCCCCATTTGGCAGTTCAACTATTTTGCCATTAGGCGTTAAGACATAGACATTGGCTTCAAAAATATCTCGTTTAAGTGTATTGTAGTATTCCTGCGCCTTTTCATCCTTAACTTCATCACTGATGGTAATAAAGTCTGAAAGCCATTGTAATTTCTCACCAATTTCTTTCTGTTCTTCCTTCGCTGAGTAATTGACGCCTTCTTTATAACGCCAGTGTGAGGCAACCCCACGTTCAGCTAATTCATCCATTTCTTCTGTACGAATCTGGATTTCAAAGATCAAGCCATTATCACCAATAACAGCTGTATGTAAAGACTGATACATATTAGGTTTAGGCATGGCAATATAATCCTTGAAACGACCTGGTAACGGACGATATTTCTCATGAATGAGGCCTAAGACCTCATAACAGGTCACCTTCTCTTTGACAATGATACGTAAGGCATTGAGGTCATAGAGCTCATTGAATCGTTTATGCTTAATGACCATCTTTTTATAGATGGAATAGATATGTTTTGCTCTACCTTTAATATGGTAGGAAATATGGTGTTCATTAAGTAATGCTTCGACCGATTTCTTCATTTTCTCAATAGCCGCATCACGTTCACTACGCTTTTCATCCAGCAGATCCGCAATTTCCTTATAAGCCTTTGGATCAAGATAATAAAGACAGAGATCTTCAAGCTCAATACGGATGTCATTGATACCTAAACGGTGAGCAATTGGCGCATAAACTTCCAATGTCTCTCGTGAAATTCTTTGTTGCTTGGCTGGGGGCATATATTGCAAAGTGCGCATGTTATGCAGACGGTCAGCAAGCTTGATTAAGATGACACGAATATCCTTGGCCATCGCGATATAGATTTTTCGATGGTTTTCGGCATAGACTTCACTCTCTTCCATATAAGGCATCTTGGTAATCTTTGTGACGCCTTCAACAAGGGTTGTGATTTCTTCGCCAAAACGCTCTACCATTTCCTCACGAGGCACATCACAATCCTCCATGACATCATGAAGCAGCCCAGCAGCAATCGTCTTTGGCCCTGTCTGGAGCGTTGCTAAAATATAGGCAACCCATATTAAATGAACAGTATAAGGTTCCCCACTTCTTCTTTTCTGTGTGGCATGTTTCACCATGATGAAGTCATAAGCCTTCTGGATAATCGCTAATGAGTCAGGATCAGTGATATATGTTTTTACCAACCCTAAGACATCTTCATATGTTACATTGTCTCCTGCATGCTTATATTCCATCTGTCACACCTCCTTATCAAAAAAGAGACATGCCGTCTCTTCTTGAATTAATACTGTAGAATTGAATAAACCTTGTAACCTTTTGCTTCTAATCTTTCTTTTGCCTTTAGGTCAACTAATTCAATAACGAACGCCAAGCCGACAACCTCGCCGCCCATTTCTTCCACAAGCTTAATAGCAGCTTCAACTGTTCCTCCAGTTGCAAGTAAGTCATCTACAATGAAGACTTTCTGACCCTTCTTAATAGAATCCTTATGCATCTGAATTTCATTTGATCCATATTCAAGATCATATTTGCAGCTAACCACTTCTCTAGGAAGTTTACCTGGCTTTCTTACTGGCACAAACCCAGCATTGAGCTCTAAAGCAACTGGACAGCCAAAAATAAAGCCTCTTGATTCTGGACCAACAACCACATCCACATCTTCATCCTTTACAAAACCAGCTAGCTGATTAACCGATTCCTTAAATGCTTCAGCATCCTGTAACATTGGTGTTACATCCCTAAAGATAATTCCTTCTTTTGGAAAACCAGGAATGCTGGCAACATATTTTTCTAAATCCATAAAAACTTCTCCTCCTATACACATAGTGTATTATAGCATTCTTTATTCTTAAAGGAAAGAACGATAAATAAGAACAACGTTATTTCCTATAAGTTTGTTACAACATCTCTGACAATAAAATTCACTGTTTTATCGCCTCTAAATTCATTAATGGATAATGACCCAATAAGATTGAGCTTATCCTGACTAGCTAAGCTATCCCTTTGCTTTCCCTGGCCAAAATACAAGGCAGCCACTTCCCCATGTGATGTATTAATATTCATCCGTAAATGTTTTCCTTCAGATAGAAGTCTGTACTCATCAATATGAACATCTTCTAGAAGAAAGATAGGTGCTTCGTTCGATTGGCCAAAAGGTTCTAGCAAATCTAAAGAGGCAACAGCCGGGATACTAAGTTCCTCTTTATCTATCGGTATGACAAGTTCTTCATTTCTAAATGTCTTGTCACCAATATGTTCTAAGAGCGCTAAACGAAGATCATCAAAATGTTCTTCTGAAACACTAAATCCTCCTGCTAAAGCATGACCACCAAACCCCTCTAACAAACTTGCATTTTGCGTTAGGAAATCATAGAGATTAAAACCATTTACGCCTCTTGCTGATCCTTTATAAAGATGCTTTTTTGCATCATAATGCATGACAAAGGCAGGACGTTCAAATTCACGCGCATACTTACCAGCTACCAGACCAACGATGCCTTCATGAATCTCGCTAGAGGCATAGAACATACATTTATCATGGGCTTCTTTCAAAGCTTCATTATAGGCTTTAGTCGTCATGGCCTGACGCAAGCCATTGATTTCAATAGCCTTCATCCCTACTGCCTTTCTAAGTCTTGGGTCTGCTTCTTTTAAGAAGTATTTGACAAGATTATTAGGATGAATCTGTTCAGGCAGTCTGCCAAAACTATTAATCTTTGGCGCAATCGTAAAGCCAATTGTAGTTGTCGTATAATCGCCATTACCTTTAAGCAGTTCAAGTGATTCATAATGTTCTTCATTCATAAACTGCAGCCCTCTTCTTACAACGCTGCGGTTCTCGTCAACTAGTGGCATCATGTCTGAAACAGTCGTGATGGCAGCAAGACTATAGAGATATTTATCATGATGATTTAATAAAGCACTTGCAAGCTTATAAGCAATAAAACCACCACATATTTCCTTAAAAGGATAATCAACAGACATCTTTGTATGAATGATGGCCTGGCTGTCGGGCAGTTCATCACTTTCATTAAAGGCATGGTGGTCGGTTATAATGACATCAACACCTAAACAATTAGCTTCCTCAACGGCCTCATTTGCCTTTATGCCATTATCAACCGTAATGATCAATGAATAGCCCTTTTCAGCCATCTGTTTTACTCTTTTGACATTTAAACCATAACCATCAGTAAAACGATTGGGAATATGAAAGCCTACTTCCACTCCTAATTCCTTAAAGGCTTGAACAAGTATTGCTGTAGAAAGGATGCCATCACAGTCATAATCACCATAAATTGCTATCTTTTCATGTTCTTCAATGGCATGATGTATACGCTCTAGGGCAAGATCTGCTTCCGAAAACAAAGAGAAGTCATGATAAATAAGATGAGGTGAAACAAACTTTTCATATTCTCTTAATCCCATGTTCTTGCTTTCGATAACTTTTGCGAGTAATGAATTGACATGATAAGTCTGCATCACTTGATCGGTATGTTGTAATGTATCTTTGATATACTTCATTTTACCTCCAAAAAGAAAAAATAACTGTACAAACAGTTATTTGAAAATTAAGTCATTGAAGTCAGAAATATCCTTATTCTGAGCTTCCTTAATGACTTTAGCTTTCATGTAATCAAAAAGCGTAGAGAATGATAAAGACATGATGTCATCCACCATATCACATAACTCTATTTCTTCTTTATTGCGCCATGAAACATGATATAAATAATCTTTGATATCGTTGGCATCTATTTTTTGTATGCCTTCCCTTCCAAATTCATATGCTTTGGAATGAATGAGGAAATTGATCTCATTGGGCAAATGTCTGGGATTCAATTCCATAGTTACACTTCCTTCTACAACATTCAATTATACATAACAATGCCATGACAATAAAGCATTATTTTAAAAAAGCGACTGAATTATTCAGCCGCTATTTGATCAAGATACTGGGAAAACAACGTGAGTCCCTTTTCTACTTTTTCTGGTAAGCTTGTAAAGCCAAAACGCAAATGGTATTCCATGTTGAAACATGATCCCGGCACAAAGAAAACACCATATTTCTCTTGCAGTTCAATACATAGCTTGTTTGAAGGATAATCGAGATGATAATGCAAGAAACATACCGTTCCATCATCAGGAATAACACAAGTTATACGCTTTTCTTTCTTTAGCCATTCTTGAAGAATCATTTTATTTTTTTCGACAATCTTTCTATTCTTATTGAGAACAGCTTCTTTATTTTCTAAGACGACCCTCGTCATATAGTCAGAAAATGCTCCAGTAGAAATCATTGTATAATCTCTACGATAATTAATCGCTTCAATGACATCTTGTGGACCTTTGATCCAGCCAAGTCTGAGTCCTGCAAAGGAATAGAGCTTAGCAAGAGAGTTTGTAGAAATGCCCTTTTCATAAATATCAGAAATAGCTGGTTCGGGATTTTGACTTAACCCACGATAGATTTCATCAATTAAGATATAACAGTCATATTGTCTTGCCAGCTCCACAAGTTCTTCTAGAAATGCTTTCTTGAGTACTGTGCCAGTTGGATTATTTGGCGAATTCAGACAAAGCATTTTGGTTTTTTCATTCATAACCGCCTTAAAATCTTCAATTGTAGGTTGCCAGTTATTTTCTTCTTTAAGCTCAATGAGGTCATACGTACACCCAATTGATGCTGGATAACTATAGAATTGCTGATAACCTGGGGTAAGCGCCACAATATGATCACCTGGTTCAAGCAATGTCATCATCACATGGTGATTAGCAGCTACTGCGCCATTGGTGATCGTGATATGATCTCTTGTGCCCTTCTTATACATTTTAAGAATTTCATCTTTAAGCGCATCACTACCAGTAATTGGACCATAATCAAAGAGAATCTGTCTGATATCTTCAGACAGATCCTTATGAATCAGTTCTTCTAGATCTTTGATGGTCATTGGCTTAACACATGTATCAGCAAGATTATAAAGGCAATCACCTTCATGATCAGTCATCCAGATTTCCGTATCAAACTTTGATAATTTCATTATTGATGCATAACCTTACTTAAGAATAGCTGGGCACGTTCACTTTGTGGATGGCTGAAGAATGCCTTAGCTTCATTCTCTTCCACAATGTGTCCATCTTCAAGGAAAACAACACGATCAGCTACGGTACGTGCGAAGCCCATTTCATGTGTGACAATGATCATTGTCATGCCCTCCTTGCCTAGTGACTGCATAACTTCAAGGACTTCTTCAACCATTTCAGGATCAAGAGCACTTGTTGGTTCATCAAAAAGCATAATATCAGGATTCATGCAAAGACTTCTAGCAATGGCTACACGCTGCTTCTGCCCGCCTGATAATTTATTAGGATATTCATCACGTTTTTCAGCTAAGCCAACACGTGTTAAATAACGCATGGCTGTCTCTTCTGCCTGTTTTTCATCAATCTTCTTGACTCTGATCTGCGCTAAAGTCAAGTTTTCTAAAACCGTCATATTTGGAAAGAGATTGAAATGCTGGAAAACAAAGCCCATCTTTAAGCGTTGCTGATGATATTTAGCAGCATTCTTCTTATCATACTCTTCGCCTTCAAAATAAATCTTTCCATTTTCCGGTGTCTCAAGACCATTGATGGCACGAATCAGTGTTGACTTACCAGAGCCTGATGGGCCAAGCAAGCAAACGATCTCACCTTTAGAAACTTCTAAAGAAACATCATCAAGTGCTTTTAGAGAACCAAATTGTTTTGAAATATGTTCTACTTTAATCATTGTTGTATTAGACACTTCTTGCTAACCTCTTTTCTAGCTTTCTTGCAAAATATGAAATCGTTAATGTCATAATGAGATAATAGAAAATGGAAATTGTTTCTGGTGTCATATAATCATAGTAGATATTACCAATCTTATTGGCCTGGCCAAAGAGTTCAAGAGCACCAATTGTCATAAGCAATGATGAATCCTTAATCAAAGTCACGAATTCCCCAACCATTGAAGGAATAGCAAGTCTGAAAGCCTGTGGCAAGATGACAAAGCGCATCATATCCGTACGCGATAAGCCAAGTGTTTCGCAAGCTTCTTTCTGTCCTTTGTCCACACCATTAATGCCCCCACGAATATATTCAGCCTGATAGGCCCCAGAGTTTAAGCTCAGGGCTATAAGACCAACAATAACAGGATTGATTCTGACACGATGTCCTACAATCAAGGAAATGACAATAGGAACAACCGTAAAGAGATACATAATCTGAACAAGCATTGGTGTACCTCTAAAGAATTCTACATAGATGTTGGCAATAATATGACAGATCTTCTTTGTTGAAAAACGTAGTAAAGCAATTAAGATTGCGATTGCCAAACCGATTAAAAGAGAACCTGCTGCCAGTCCTAATGACAGCAGAGCCCCTTTAAGTAAGATTAATAAATTTTCTAATGTTACAACTTTACTGAACGCTGGAAACATTGAATTCCTCCTTTAAGGATTAAGCCTTGTAAGCTTTTAAGCCATATTTGTCAGTTAATGTCTTATAATCATCACTAGACATGAATTTCTTTAAGCCAGCATTAACAGCTTTGATTAAATCTTTATTACCCTGTTTAGCAATGATGTAGTTCTTTTCATCTAATAATGACTGATCAAGCACTTTGTATGCACCATTTTTTGCATATTCATTAGCAACCGCTAAGTCAACGATAATTGCATCATACTGACCAGCAGTTAAAGCAGGGAAGATCTGCTGAGCATTCTTGACAGTTGAAACCTGAGCACCTTTGACTGATTTAGCAGCTTCTTCGCCAGTTGCGCCTGCCTGAGCAGCTAGCTTCTTGCCTTCAAGATCTTTAGGTGAATTAATAGCTGAATTCTTTGCGACAACAGCGACCTGAGCAGTTGCAGTATATGGATTAGACCATTCTACTTTTCTCTTCTTGTCATAAGTGAAACCTGATACTCCTAAATCAACCTGATCAGCCTGAATCTGACTGATGATGTTATCAAAGCTCATCTGATTCCAATGGAACTTATAATCAGTATCCTTTGTATCCATGGCCTTATCAAGATATTTCACCATATCAGCATCAAAGCCAACAATATTACCTTTCTTGTCTAATGATTCATATGGTGGATAGTCTGGAGAAGTAGCAATTTCTACAGTCACAACTTTCTTGCCATTTGATGTCTTATCGCCTGAAGCACCACAGCCAACTAAACCAACAGCAACAACACCAGTTAAAGCAATTGTTAATAATTTCTTTGTTTTCATAATCTTTATCCCCCTACACTTTTAACTCAATAACGAAAAACGTCTCTTGCATATGCAAGAGACGTAATAAGTACGCGGTACCACTCTTCTTGATTCCTTAGAATCCTCTCTATCCTTAAGGCGGAAAACCTTTTGCCCTACTCATTCAGGCAAACCTTTCAGAAGTGCGGTTCATCATGCTCTCCCTCCTAGTCTTTCACCACCACTAGGTCGCTATAAGCCTCAAGCAGGACTACTCTCTTCGTCACTAAGTTTGTTTATTTACGAATATAATAAACATGCATTTTGCATTTGTCAACAATTAAAACGCAAATTTATCCAAGAACGCATTAATCTTGCTAGCAATCTTATTTGTAAGCTCAATAGTGCGATTTAATGCTCGTAAATTTATTTCAGCTTCATCAAGTTCCTTATTCACTTCCTGAATCTCATCCAGATATCTTGAACATGATGCATGAAATTCCTCAATATCACTATGCAGCATGAAGCATTTGACAGTGATATAAAGGCATATTGCAGCCCCAATCAGGGCTAAAATACTTAATAACGCCTGCATATCTTCTCCTCCAGCTTTTAATCATTAAATTCTTCCACTTCATCAGCCATTGTGAAATCAGCAATATTCTCATCTCCATTACTAGCTTCTAATGAATCAAAGAATTCCTTTTGGATTTTCTTGAGTTTCTTTAGCGATAGCCCATTCTCCTGATATGCCGTGAAGATTGTTTCAAACATTCGGTTTGCCCCATAGCTAACCCCTTGCTCAAAGCCTTCGCTCTTTCCTTCAAGATAGCCACTTTCATAAGCCTTGTTATTCATATCTTCACCTTCTTTAAGCTCAGTATATCGAAAGGTGTAAGATGTTCAAACAGATTACTCGTTTTTTTCAAAAATCATATATTTTCTATGATCGTTAACTTTTCCTTGACAATTTCTTTACCAAAGGCATTCAATTCTCCGAGATGAATATTCTTATTCTTGCCATGGTAATCACTGCCTCCGCTTATAAGCAAATGATACTTATTAGCAACATTTTCTAAAAATGCCACCTCATCTTGATTATAACGCGAATAATAGACTTCAAGTCCTTCAATCCCTGCATCAAGTAAAAAATGCAGTTGTTTATAGAATCGTTCTTCACTCATCCTTTTAACATTTTCACCGCCCAATGGATGTGCCCAGATCACCCTTCCTATAGCCGCCTTGATTGCTTTAATCGCACTTCTTGCATCCAGACGGTCATTTTCTTGAGGACAACCTGATAAATAGGTATTGATGGCTTCCGTAATTGTTGAGCCATAGCCATTCTTTATTAAAGCACGGGCGATATGCGGCTTTGCAGCAATCTCCAAGCTTCTTAGATCATCAATATCTTCTTCTTTTAAGATAACGCCTTGTTGCTTCAGATAACCGAGACGCACTTCTAACTTATGCTTGCGCAAAGCTTCTCCTTTTTGAATGGCTTCAATAAGCACTTCATTCGTTTCATCAAAGCCATAGCCAAGAATATGTGCCTGTCGTATTGGTGTAATTGTTGAAAATTCAATGCCATTGATAAAAGTCATATCTTGTTGTACATGTTCTCTTATTATAGCATTGCCTTTAATCGTATCATGATCAGTCAAGCTAAAAGTAGTGATATGTGCTTCTCTTACATGCTCCAGCAAAGTTAATGGATCATCACTGCCATCACTACATGTTGAATGCATATGTAAGTCAATATGTGAATAGCTCATATTAGCCTCTTTTTACCTGAACTTCAAGATGAGGAACTTTCCGACATTTTACACCTGCGGCCTTTAAGATACGCTTTGAAGCGATATCACCAGGAGTATTCTTGTATTTTTCATCTTCATAGATAATTTCTTTAATTCCTGCCTGAACAATAGCCTTTGCACATTCATTGCATGGAAATAAGGAAACATAGAGGCGACAGCCATGTAGGTCAGATGTAGAATTAAGAATGGCATTTAATTCTGCATGCACAACATAGGCATATTTAGTCTCCTCTAAAGATCCACTTCGAACATCCCAAGGCATATGACTATCTTCCGATCCCCAGGGCATGCCATTGTAGCCAACTCCAACAATACGGTTATTCGTATTCACAATGCAGCATCCTACTTGTGTATTAGGATCTTTTGAACGTAAAGCTGAAAGCTTAGCGACTCCCATAAAGTACTCATCCCAGGATAATACTGTATTAGCCATTATTCTTCACCTGTCTCAATTCTTCAATCTTCTCTTCAAAATAATCTGGTAGTTTTGCTTCAAAAAGCATTTGTTCTCCTGTTGTTGGATGCTTGAAGCCAAGAATCTTTGCATGAAGATACTGTCCATGACTTGTGTCATCCGAACGTCTGCCATATTTTGGATCACCATAGACCGGATAGCCGATATATTGCATATGCACACGAATCTGATGTGTTCTTCCTGTTTCTAGACGACATTCAATTAAGGTCATATCATCAAAGCGTTCTAGCACCGTAAAGTTGGTGATTGCTTCTTTAGCATTCTTGTCAGTAACTGCCATTTTCTGTCGATCATCAGGATCACGACCAATTGGTGCAACTATACGTCCCTTATTATGAGGGATGACACCATGGACAAGAGCTACATAACGTCTAATGACACTATGTTCTTCAAGCTGTGCAGATAAAGAGCGATGTGCCTTATCATTCTTCGCAACCATTAAGAGTCCGCTTGTTTCCTTATCGATACGATGGACAATACCTGGACGGTTAACACCATTAATGCTTGATAAATCATCACAGTGATAAAGCAACGCATTCACGAGCGTACCTGAGTAGATGCCTGCACTTGGATGAACAATCATACCTGATGGCTTATTAACAACAATAACATCATGATCCTCATAGACAACATCAAGAGGAATATTTTCTGGTGCAATTGTTGTATCAACTGGATCAGGAATTGTAACATTAATCACTTCATTAGGCTCTACCTTGCGACTTGCCTTGACAGGCTTATCATCGATGCAGACACAACCTTCTTTGATCCAGTTCTGAAGAGTTGTTCTGCTTTCATCTATGAAATGCTTTTGTAGAAGCTTGTCAATACGCATACCCTTTTCTTCTACTGTGGGTGTGATTGATTGAATTTCCATTGTTTATATTCTCCTATTAATAAATCAATAATAATCAAAAACATCCCAATCACCACGCCCATATCCGCTACATTAAAGATTGGGAAATCATAACCAAAAATAATAAAATCAATAAAATCGCGCACATATTTAAAAATAACACGATCATAAAGATTACCTAATAAACCAGCAAAGACAAGTACAAGCCCATATCGGAAAATCGCCTGGTCTTCATTAGAGTGTAAAAAATAATAGATAATGGCTATCGCTGCAATAATTGTAATGACATAAAAGAATTCTATATGTCCCGCAAATATACCCCAGGCTGCACCTGTATTATGGATATTTGTGAAATAGAAGAAGTTCTCAATAAGCTCATAACTTGCTCCTACTTTCATTTGATGATTGACGATTGTTTTGGTAAGAAGATCACCCCCAAGAACAACTAAAATAGTTAATAAATATAGTATTTTATTACGATTAGATATTTTCATATTTATCTCCTTCGTGACTATTATAGAGGGTTCATAAAAAAAACTCAATTCAATATAGAATTGAGTTAGATGACATAAAGCAAAATTGTCAGGAAATGACATAATGCACCAATAAGAATCCATATATGCCATATAGAATGCATATATTTCTTTGTATCCCCTAGCTTATAGAAAATACATCCAACCGTGTAGGCAACTCCTCCAGCAACAAGCAAGATAATACCATTAAGTGCCATATGACTTAATAATAAGTTGAACTTAAATACGATGCACCATCCCAACCCTAAGTAGCAAATCATCGAGAATACTTTAAAGCGTTCAATATCGATGGAATTCAGGACAATACCTAAAATAGATATACCCCAGACAATAGCCAAGAGTGTCCATGCCCAGAATGGATCAGCTTCTCGAATCGTTACAAGCAGGATAGGTGTATATGTTCCTGCAATCAAGACAAAAATCGTATCATGGTCCATAATCTGAAATACTTTTTTTGCGATTTGATGCTTAGGACTAATGCCATGATATATTGATGACATTGTAAAAAGAATAATCATGCTTAAGCCATAGACAATACTGCCTGCCAATGCATAGCCATCATGGTGAATAGCTGAAAAGATAACACAGAGCACTAAGGCAACAACGCCCATTGCTCCACCAACTATATGGGTTACCATATTGAAGATTTCTTCACCTTTTGTATAGCTTGGCAAGACTCTATCTTTAAGTTTTGTTCGTTCCATACTATCGCCTCCTGGACGTAGGATAACACTTTTAATATTCAATGTCAATACATCTCGTATTCAATACTAGATGATATATTATTCAAACTTAGAATTAATATAAAGCATCTCTTCATCGTAGGTATTAAGTGAGACTTTCATCCATTTTGTATCTAGATAATCTTGAATGATATCAAGAATCATATTGATATCTTCATTATTTTTTCTCATCAGCCTCAAGCCACATGTAGCACAACCAGAATATGTATGAACTTCACTTAGCATTTGATGGTCTCTTAGACTCTTATTAATTTCAAGAACCATTTTCATATCAACCTGACTTGTAAACATACACTCACCTCGCAAATAATCTATCGAAGAAATATGTCCTGAATATGACCATAAGAAAAGATGGAATCCTATATCCCATCTTAGAATAAAGCACTTATCAATGTAAGAATGGCTAGACCACCTTGCATAAGCAGAATTTTTGGATTGCTTGTAATAGCACCATACAGTGCCACAAGAATAATATAGCCCATCAAGATCATAATGGCTATCTTACTAGTAAAAACAAATAATGCTATTAAAATCAAGATACTGATTAAGCCATTATAAACGCCCTGGTTCTTAAATAGTGTCTTCACTGAATCTCTTGATAGTTCTTCTTTTGACATTTGGAAAACCTGACTTGTCTTATCGCTTGTTGTTGCGAAAGTCTCCAAATACATAATATAGAAAAATTCTAAAGCAACGAATACGGCTAATATTTCTGTAATTATACTCATAAATAATCTCCTTAACGTGTCCTCAGTATAACATAATTCTAATATATTGCAAGCAATATAATTTTATAAAATTTTACCAGCTCGTCTTATGTTCATCAGCGACCTTATTGCCATCATACAAATAGAAATCAACAAGCTGTACATCTTCCGATCCGCTTTGTCTTTCTAGGACAATCTCTCGTTGACCGCTTTTCATGCCATTGTCATTAAGTGTATAGGAATATGTTTTGCCATTGTCTTTCTTTTGGCCGACCCTGGCATAGAGATTGCCCTTTGCATCATATAAATATTCTAACTGCATCTGATCAAGAGGACTTTCTTGTTTTATGAAATTATAGACAGCTAGAATAGCTTGCTTGTTGTCAATAGGGTCATTCTGTGTGGTTGGTGCAGGTTCTGTCTGTGTTTCTTGAGATGGTACACTTTGCGTCATTTGTTTATTCTGAGTAGATTTTCTAACTGGCAAGTTTGCTTTTAAGAAAAAGAGACCATCCTGGCTATAATAGTAGTTCTTTGTAGTAGTATAACCGTTGTTATCGGTGATTTCATAATACTTCCATGAGGCATACGCATTTTGTGCAGGATTCGCAATCTTTCTTTCCTTAACATCATTAAGAAAGAGAGAAGCAACACCATAATATGTGCATGCCACCAGTACAACAAGCATCAAAATAACGCTTATTATGATATGGATTGCTTTATGCAATGTTGAAAGCTCATGATTCATTTTGCGAACTCGGTAGGTCTTATAAAGCACAAATCCTGATAATAAAACAAAAAACAAATAAGCAATCAAAGAGGCAAATAAGTTATATCTTGGTCTTAATATCCATCTTGTATTTAATTGCGTTGACAAACCATGAAAGAAAATGATATGAAAAATCATCAGCCCTAAAATAAAAGTAAGACAGGACGGTATGTGCTTCACTACCCTTGTTCTTTGCATCATCTTGATAAGCTCATCATTTTGTTTTTCTTCAACAGCCTTTTTGACTTCTTCATCATCAGGACATTGCTCACTTTTTGACTTAATGGCATTATAGCGAACAAGAGGATCATGGCTGTCCTGATTGAAAAGCACACTTAAAACAACCTGAAGGAAATAATAGAGTTTTTGTTGGTTCGGATTCAAGTTTTCAATCACAATCGAGTGAAGTGTTTCTTGCGCCTTTCCATGATATCCTAAGAGAAGTTCATCTCTTGCCATCAAAAGCAATCCATATGCCTTAAGCTTCTTATTTCTCTTATAGACCTTTTGAGTTAATAATGTAACATAGGCAAGATGTTCTTCATTAGATAACTTCATACTTTTATTTCTAATATAGGCATTTAAGGTGAGAATACAAAACACTTCGAGCACAAGCCATGAAAAGATTACAACACTTACCCCCAGTATATTAATTGCCTGAAGCATTTGTGTTTTTAGAAACAAGAAAATAACACAGATACTAAGTATGATAGCTGTAATAATTCTCCCTGCTTGATATATGATAAATAATGTTTTACCTTTCATCTTTAAAGAAAACCTCCTCCCCCATTATAACAAAAAAGTGGCCTGATGAGACCACTTCATGATTATTCTGCGGCATTTGGTTTGTTTTGATAATTAATTTGTTGATCTTTGACAAGCTCATAGGAAACTGTCGAACTGCCATCAAGATCTTCATTATGCATATCGACAGCACTGATCTGGCTATTCTCATATGTCGTATAGTAGTAAATGCCCTTATCCGTATTACAACAGCTTGAATAGATTGTATATTCACAAACAGGTGTGCCATCATCTTCATAGCTTAAACGGCAACATCCTTTTTGTTGTTCTACCGAGCCAAGAATCTTGAAGAACTGCGAAATGCTAGCACTTTCACTATCACCAGAAATGGAATTCATCTTTGTGAAAGCTACCTTGACAAAACGTGATGCCGATGACAGGTCACCAGGAATGCCAAATCCACCCATTCCTCTCGAGTAGGCATTAAACTGAACACCCTTAGCTAACTTGTTTTCTGGAACATCAGCTGAAGCATTCATATAGTCAGCTAAATGTAAGAGATGGTAATCAAACGTTGGATTATTTGTCATGACTCCAACAGGATTATCATAAATTTTACCACCATTGACAGTCTGTTCAAAAACGATTGTCTGATTCTTATCAGCAATCATCCAATGTAATGGTGATGGCTGAAGCTCTTTGCTGAAGGCATCATCAGTAATATTAATACGTTCAAGCAAAGTCTTAGCTTCTTCCACATTAGCGCACTGTCCAAGAAGCCAAGGAACTAGTTCAAACGAAGCGATATTATCCTTTCCTTCAACAACCTTATTATAATGTGCATTACCAGGGAAGTTCAATCCAGCCATGCTCAATCCTTTTTCATTTGTTGCATCATAATAGAGAGGATAATCTCCTACTACAAATGCCATGCCTATTAATGCATAATGATGATCGAGCTGACCAGCATGACGTAATGCGAAAACCTTATTTCTTGGTGTTACCGTAACTGTTTCATGATAAGAGAATTCCAAATCTAGATTTCTCCCAAAATAAAAGTCTTTTGTTTTATAAGTTGCTGCTGTACACATTTTTAAGCCTCCTTATGTACACTCTTCTTTGAAAAGAGATTCGCTACTCATATTATACAACGCTATGATAATATTACAACATATATAGCGTATAAACGGAGTTTTCACGCATACAAATAAAAGGCATGAATGATCATGCCCTTTGTATTATTTCTTATAGTCGTAGAAGCCTTTACCAGCATTGACACCAGTTTCACCTTTGTCAATCTTCTCTTTTAGAAGCTTATCGATCTTATAATTGATTGAACCTTCTTCTTTTGTTTTTGGATTCATAAGATTGATATTATAGGCAGTTTCAAGACCAACGATATCGAGAATCTTGAATGGACCAGCAGGTGCGCCAGTACCAATTTCCCATGTCTTATCAATTGTCCGTGGATCAGCAACTTCATTAGCCCATAATGCCTGAGCAGCATTTAAGAATGGCACAAGCATGGAATTAAGAATATAACCTGGCTGTTCTTTATGTAAGCATAGAGGTACCATGCCAATTTCACCTGCAAATTCCACAATCTTATTATAGGCATCTTCTGATGTACCTGGATGTCCCATGATTTCTGCTGTATTATTCTTCCAGATTGTATTCGCAAAGTGCATTGCTAGATATCTTTCAGGACAGCCTGTATATTTCTCAAACATACTTGGTAATAATGTTGATGAATTTGTGACAAGAATTGTATGTTCATCTATGAGATCACGCATCTTTTCATATACAGCCTTTTTAGCTTCAACATTTTCTGACATTGATTCAACAATAATATCAGCACCAGGAATAACAGCTGCCATATCTAATGAAATATGAACATTATTTGTCAGATTGGCTTCACCCTGAGCAATCAGTTCATCAATCTTTTCAGGCGTTACACTCGCCCAGTCCTTGATCATTCCATGAGGATAGAGATAAGCACCCATTGGATTACCAATTAATGCTTTTGCCTTTTTTAAGTCCTCAAGCATAAGGGCAGAATATCTCTTGATTTTTGGTTCAGTTCTGCCAATTGAACCTTCTGATCTTAGCCAGAATGTAACATCATTGCCCCAGTATGCAGCAATCAAGCCAATCTGAGTGCCTAAAACGCCACCACCGACTACAACTACTTTTTTCATTTCTTACATCTCCTTTATTACTTATTTTAAGAAATTTATTTCTATAAATATCATAGCACGTCATGTTAGCCTTTACTAATGATTTGCTTGAAAAGAAAAAAAGAGAAAGCTTATTCATCTTTCTCATACTTGCCAATGATCTGATCAACACGCTTCCCCTTTGCCAATTCATCAATTATTTTATCAAGACAACGTATCTTCCACATTATAGGATCCTCAATCGTTTCAATTCTTACACCACAAATCTTTCCTTTAATATTTTTACTGCCATCATTCCAATGGGGCGCATTTAAGATAAAATCAGCATATGTGATGGGCTCTTCTGCCAGTTTATTGAGGTCACTTGGCAAATAGCCTGTTATCCAGCAGATCAGCTCATTTACTTCTTCAGGCGTATGCATTTTTCGAACTGCTTTTTTTACAAGCAAATCATAAATTTTTCTAAATTCCATCGTAAATATCTTGTCGCTCACTTATGTAACACCACCCTTTTATAAGTATATTATACAGTTTTCTTTTGCTTTCAAAAACCCTTTAACAAAAAAGAGGTCAAATCAAACCTCTTAATTGACTTCCGTACTGATATCTAGAATTTCCTGTTTGTCTTCTTTGAAAAATGCCTTTGTTTCCTTGACAATAACACCGCTTAAAGCAAAGATTGCAATCATATTTGGTATAGCCATAAGTCCATTAAAGATATCGGATATTGTCCATACTGTACTAAGTGAAATAAATGACCCAATAAAGACATTAAAAATATAGATATATTTAAAGGCCTTGTTTGCTTTCTTAGATGGCGTCAAGTATTCAAGACATCTTTCACTATAATAGTTCCAGCCGAGAATTGTTGTAAAGGCAAAGAAAACAAGACACATCATCAAGATAAATGAAGCAACTGTATTTGAGAATGGGAGACCATGACTAAAGGCATAGGATGTTACGGTAACGCCCTTTAATCCTGGCACTTTCCAAGCTTCAGTAATGACAATACTTAAGCCTGTCATTGTACAAATAAGGATAGTGTCGATAAATGTACCAGTCATAGAAACCAAGCCCTGACGTACTGGTTCTTTGGTTTTAGCAGCCGCCGCAGCAATTGGTGCTGAACCAAGTCCTGCTTCATTTGAGAATACGCCTCTTGCAATACCTGTCTGCATCACGATCATCATTGAACCAATAGCCCCACCAGTAACAGCACGTGGATTAAAAGCACCTTCAATAATGATCTTAATAGCTAAAGGAATAGCTGTAACATTTGTCACCATGAGCACAACAACACTGGCAATATAGGCAACTGCCATAAAAGGAACTATAATTTCTGTGACTTGGGCAATCCGTTTAAGCCCACCCAAAAGCACAAGCGCAGCGGAGATGGTAAGAAGTATTGCAGAAATAATGACAACAAGATTATATGAACCAAGATGAGGAATAGATACAAGATGACTATTTTTTGGATCAAAGAAATTCGCCACTGCACTACTGATACCATTGACCTGAGTAAATGTCCCTGTTCCAAATGTCCCAACACAAACACCAAAGAAGGCAAAGAGCTTAGCGAGAGGCTTCCATTTATCACCCATCCCTCTTTCAATATAATAGAAAGGTCCACCTAGGGCATGTCCGTCCTTGTCAACTGTACGATATTTAATAGCTAAAAGACCTTCAGCATACTTTGTTGCCATGCCAAATAACGCGGCTATATTCAGCCAGAAGATTGCCCCTGGTCCACCGGTTGTCACGGCAGTTGCAACTCCAACGATATTCCCAGTACCAATTGTTGCACTTAAGGCTGTACATAGAGCTTGAAAGCTGCTGACTTCCCCTTCGCCATCTTCTTCACTAGCCACCATCCACTTTAGTGCGAGTGGCAATTTTCGAATCTGCAAGAAGCCCATTCTTATTGTCAGCATAATGCCGCCACAAAGAATCAGGGCAATAAGAGGAATCCCCCAGACAAAATGATCTATTTGAATCAATAATTTTTCGATTGTTTGAAACATGAATTCTACTTCCCTTCACATACTGTGTCCATCTTACGCAAGAATACGCCAATAATCAACAAAAAATCAAAAAAAAAAGCGCCTGAATAGACGCTTCTTACTGCACAATACGATAGTAAGCTCTTGATGTAAGCTTGAAAATAATAAAGTAAACAATCACGAATATAAGCGTAACTGCAATGAAATAAATGCCATACTGCATATATTTTGTGATTGCGAACATATGTAATAATTCAAAGATGATCTTTGAAGCAACAAGACAATGAATACTCGCGACAATAAGTGGCGTAAAGAACATCCAGACAACCTGTGACGAACTTGTTTTCTTAATGAGGCGGTCGGAAAGTCCCACTTTCTTCATCACCTGATACTTATCACGATCTTCATAACCTTCGCTCATCTGTTTATAGTATGTAATCAGAATTGTACCTGTCAAGAAGACAATGCCAATGATAATACCAAGGAAGAGGAAACCACCATTGAGTTCATAAACACTCTTGAGATATTCCTGACGTGTATAGACTGAATAGTTATGATTAGACTTCTTCAGCTTTGCATAGAAGGCTTCATTGCTTTCTCCTTCAAGATCCCAGTTCATTTCTGGCACAATTCTTGCACTACCCTGTCTGATTTTGACATCATTGCTGATGGTGAACATTGTATCAACATCTTTGACAACTAAGCCATATGCATCAACACCATATTCACCAAGTAAATTATCACTGACAGGTTTTACTTTATATGTCTTGTCTTTTATGATAATTGTATCTGGTAACTTCTTTTTGATATTAGAATTCATTAAGACTTCATTGTCTTTAAGCGTTGCATTTTGATGATAGAACTGATTATAACCATTGAGTTCAGTCACTTCAAGATAACATGGGCGGGCACCTTCTTGATATGAAGTGAACTTATTGCCTTTTTCCTGACAATAGATGGACATATTAAAGGCAGTATATACATTTTTAATATGTTTTGGGTCTTTAGCTGTATTATAGACGAACTTTGTCATCTTTTCTTGAGCAATCTTGTAGTTTTCAGCATTGACTTTGCCATAAAACTTTACCTGATAAGTACGTGGATAGGCATTTGTGGCCATTGTCTGAATATTGCCATAGATGGCAGCTGTTGCAGAAACTGTGACGATTACTGCTGTTGATAAGATCGTAATACTTGCCAAAGCAACAGCATTACTCTTCATACGATAAAGTAAGCCGCTAATATTAAGGAAATGAACAGGCTGATAATAGCTTTTTCTTTTCTTAAGTGCCTTGAGGACAATAATGGAGAATGAGATATAAAGAAGATATGTGCCAAGCATGACAAAGCCTACAGCAATAAAGAAATAGGATACGGCTGAAAGAACACCCTTGATTGTCAAAGCCATAATATAACCTGCAGCAAGTGATGCAAAGCCCACAATCATGAGCACATAGCGTGACTTGGGTTCACCTTCACCACTATGTCCTTTTTGAAGCAGAGTTGCTGGAGTTGAAAGATAGATGCCTACCGTGCTTCTTGCCACTGTTATGATATAAAGCACAACGAGCGCCACCATTGTCATAAGAAGAGCTGTCAGACTAAATGGGAAGTCCATAAGTCCACCAGTGACATCCTTCATCAGCTTATTGACGCCTAAGAATGTCAGCTGACCAAAGACGTAGCCACCAATAACAGCCATGAGGCCAATAAGTGTAAAGAGAACAAGATATTCAAGAGAGATAATTTTTCTTATATGCTTCTTCTCTAACCCTAGAATACCATAGAGGGCAAATTCCTTATTTCTTCTCTTCATCAAGAAATTTGTTGAATAGAGGACAAAGATCACTGCTAATATCGCAATAACGATTAATCCTAGCATCATAAATACTGATAGTGTTTCATGTCTTGTGCGTACATAATGATTATCAAGCAGGCTCGCCATGATATTAAAAAGCATCAACATGATACCACTGGAGATCACAAAAGGAATGAGTAATGAACGGTTTGCCTTAAGATTCTTTTTCGCAAACTTCTTCGCAATCGCAAAGTTCATTAATGTTTACCCCTGCTTAAGACAATCTGAGCCTGATTAATGCGTTCCATGAAGTCCTGCTGGCTTTCATGATCACCACGATAGATTTCATGATAGACAATACCATCCTTAATAAAGAGAACTCTTTTTGCGAAGCTTGCTGCTCTTAAGGAATGTGTGACCATCAAGACTGTCTGGCCTGCTTCATTGATGGATGTAAAGAGATTCAGAATCATTTCCGATGAAGCGGAATCTAATGCTCCTGTTGGTTCATCAGCCAATAGCAGTGATGGCTTTGTAATGACCGCTCTTGCAATCGCAATACGCTGCTTCTGGCCACCTGAAATTTCATAGGGATACTTATCGAGAAGTTCAGCAATACCGAGTCGATCTTTCAATTGATCCAGTCTTGTCTTCATGACTGATTCATCTTCGTTGGAAAGAACAAGGGGCAAGTAGATATTGTCTCGGTTAGAGAACTGATCGAGCAGATTGAAATCCTGAAATACAAAGCCAAGTTCATTTCTTCTAAACTGAGAGATTTCATTATCTTTGAGATTACTGATATCTTTGCCATTAAGAATAACTGAACCAGCTGTTGGCTTATCAAGTGTGGCAATGATATTCAAGAGTGTTGTCTTGCCAGCTCCTGATTCACCCATGATGGATATGAATTCACCAGCTTCTGCCGTAAAGTTAATTTCTTTTAATGCTGTTGTTGTGACATTTTTTGTCTTATAAATACGTCTTACATTTTTGAGTTCTAATAATGCCATAAGACCTTCCTCCGTTTCTTACATGCTTATTGTATAGGATTTAAAAATGCGCTGCATTTATTTAAAATGACAATGTCATGCCCAATCTTACAGATTTGTAAGATTGGCAGGAAACTTTAAAGAAAATGTTGAACCCACATTAAGCTTAGAGTCAACATCAATCTCTATATTCAACAAGAGTGCAATCTTTCTTACAAGATAGAGCCCCAAGCCACTTGATTTCTCATTAAGACGGCCATTAAATCCAGAATAGCCACGATCAAAGATCTTAGGTATATCTTCTTCACGTATGCCAATACCTGTATCTTTAATGGCAAGCTGTCTTGTTTCATTATTGTAGGAAATAGTAATTGATCCTTGATTTGTATATTTCACAGCATTGGCTATAAGCTGTTCAATCATAATAGAGAGCCACTTGCTATCAGCAATGACTAGCTGATGAATTGGTTCATAGTTTAGCGAAATCTTCTTATCAATAAAAAGCATGGCATATTTTTTCAAGACCACTTTTATGATTTCATCAAGATCAACATAAGTAATATCCATATCGGCATTACGGTCAATAAGCTTAATATAGTTCATCGCCATATTTGTATATTCTTCAATATAAAACATCTGTTCTTCCAAGGCTTTTGTTTGGGCATTTTCATAGGTTCTAAAAAGCAGCTTAGAGACGGTGATTGGTGTCTTAATCTGATGGGTCCAGAGCAGAAAATATTCTTCAAGCTCTTTTCTTTTATCAATATAGCTATTTTCATTCCTCTTGATTTCTTCTTTGAGTTCTTCAACCTGTTCATCTAGAGTACGTTCTTTTTGATAAGATGGAAATCTTGCGACAAGATAGACAGCAAGTCCAAAAAGCAAAATTTCAATAAAAAGCCAGTAATATTCTAAGGAAAGACTGGCTACGAGAAAAACTAAGAGGTTTGTGATTGCGACAAAGAGAAAGCCTAAAAAGAGCTGATACTCACTCTTTAGATAGTCTATAAATTTATTCATGAAGATAATAACCCACACCTTTCTTCGTCATAATGAAATCAGACAAACCTACTTTCGTAAGCTTCTTGCGCAAACGCGTCATATTCACAGCTAATGTATTATCATCAATGAACTGATCACTTTGCCAGCAATGTTCAATGATACTTTCTCTTTTGGCAATATCATCCTTGGCAAGAAATAGACATTCGAGAATCAAAAGCTCTGTGCGTGTCAAATCGATGCTAATATCCTGTCCTTCTAGCTTACAGGCCGCTAAATTCAAAGAAAGATTCTTATAAGCTAATTTGTCGCTTTCAACGACATAATCATAGGCACGTCTTAAGACCGCCTGAATCTTTGCCCGCGTTACGGCAATATCGATTGGCTTGACAATATAATCATCCGCACCATATTGCATGGCTTGGACAATATTCATGGATTCATTATGGGAGGAAATAAAGATAATAGGCACTTTGGAATGTTGTCTAATCTTCTCCGTCCAGTAGAAACCATTATAATAAGGCAATGTCACATCCATCAGAATGAGTTCAGGCTGAAAGTGCAGCACTTCCTGATAAACTTCATTGAAGTTTTCTACGCCCTTTGTCTCATAGCCCCATTGGTTAAGCTCATTTGCGAGTAATTGAAATAATGTTTGGTCATCTTCAACAATTAGTATTTTCATGATAACACCTCTATGACTAAGACTATACGAATTTCCTTAAAATTACTACCCAAAGCAAAAGAAAACCGGAAATTTTCCGGTTAGTCTTGTTTAAGCTGTTCTTTTAATTGAAGAATGTGCTTTTCAATTTCATCAATGATTTCTAAAAAGACTTCATCATTCTTGCCTGTTGGATCTTCAAGTCCCCAGTCGTCATCAAAGCCTCTTCCTATATAAGGACAGCCAACATTACAGCCCATGGAAATGGCGATATCTGGATCAGGGATATCATGAATCAGTTTAGAATATTGTGTCTTATTCATATCAATACCATATCGCTCTTTGACAAGACGCACTGCATCCTGATTAATTTGTGGTTTTGTCTCACTGCCCGCTGAATAGCTTTCAAAGGCATCACTAGCATAATATTTGCCCAATGCTTCAGCAATCTGTGAACGACATGAATTATGTACGCAGATAAATGCGACTTTCGGTTTATTCATCTTTCTTCTCCTAGAGTGTAATAGACAAATTAGCTTTTATAAGGAATACGTTTGTTAAGAAGCTGATCATAATAATGATAATCTTCATCTTTAAAGACATTGAAAATGATCTTTTGAAGAGATGTATCTTTGCATGCATCCAGCCATTCCTGTACAGCCTTAACTGCAACTTTGGCAGCTTTGTCCTGAGGAAAACGAAAGACACCGGTTGAAATACATGGAAAGGCAATTGATGTGAGATAGTGATTGGAAGCAAGAGTCAGGCATTCTTTATAACAGCTTGCCAGCAAGTCCTCATCCTTTTTCGTAAGTATACCTGAGATGATTGGACCAACTGTATGAATGACATAATGGGCTGGTAAGTTATAGCCTTTTGTAATCATCGCCTGGCCAGTTGGTTCTTCGTAATTCTCGCCATACTTTTGTTCTTGGTCTGTCATGTAGTCATTGCATGCAAGTCTAAGCTGGATGCCTGCTTTAGAGTGAATGATATTATCAACACAATTATGCAAAGGACGGAAGCAGCCAAGCATTGCACTATTGGCTGGATTGACGATGGCATCAACCTTGAGTGTTGTCATATCCCCTTGCCAAAGATACAAACGTTTGTCTTTATCTGTTGGTGAGAATGTATTAATAGCATTAATGCCCTCTCTTTGTTCTTCTTGTAAATAGGCATCCTGAATATCAAGAATATCCTGACTAATAGGTTCAGGCATTCTGATATTCATTAATGCACGGATAAGTTGTTTTTGTTCTGTACTATCCGTTGGTATTTCAAGATGACGATATTGTGGATTATCATCAAGCAGCGCCTTTAAGAGTGTTATTCTTTGAGTATCATGATCCATAAGTAGCCTCCTTATTAAATCATTATTATTTGTGTTTAAATGTGGATAAATGTGTCTAATCAACATCATCTAACCAGTAAATCTTAGAATATTTCCAAAGCAGTTTGCATTTTCTAGCATTAACTTTCTTGCAATGTTTTGTCGGACTTTAAAAATTAAGAGCGTTCTGTTCTGGATATAAAGCTGTTACATACCCTCTATGCGTTTCACCGTTTCTGAAAGTGTACTCAACCAAATCCCTATGTTTAATTCCTAGAACATTATCCGTCTTAGCCTTGCTTTGTCTTCGCATGGGCTTTATTACCCATTCTTTAATTTCACACGTGTCTGGCTGCAAGTCTGTGATACATATGGCATCATTAGAATGTGATTTTGCAATGCCCCAGTCAATACGCTTATTGGCAGTATCGCCTCCGTTGGTCAAATGTAACATTCCTAAATTTGATAACTGTTCTCTTAGCCATTTCTTGCCTATCATTACATGCTGTGCATAATCAAAGTTCTTATTGTCAGAAGAATTCAACAAAGCAAAGTATCTGTTCATATATAATTCCTCTGCATCTTCTGTTTTCTGGTGACATTCTGTACATAATGTAATAAGATTGCCAAGCGTATTTGAGCCTTTCAGTCTTCTTGGCTTAATGTGATGAACCTCTAATCTGCAATTAGATTTTCCGCATTCCATACATCTGCAACCGTCTCGTAAAATTACAGCCTTACGGATATTCTCATCCAGTCTATTTGATTTTTGATATTGCCACTGATATGGCTTATAACCATCTGTCAATGCTCTTATATCAATAGCAACATCTTCTAGCCAGTAACTTGTTATATTTATCCACTTGTTAAGCTGACTAATAACCCTTACTGTTGCCTGACGTTTCTGTAAAATGCTTGGTGCAACTCTCTCTTTTCGTTTTGAGAATTTTCTGTTATTAAATCTCGCTGGTCTATATCTTTTATGATAACGGTAATAACGTCTAAATCCACGTCTAACGTCCATGAGATGTTTTACATCATTACGCTGTTCAATAGTTCCTTTGAAAATTACTTTGTTTCGTGTCTGACATTTCTGTACTAATGCGACACCAACATGAAGACCTCCGTCATCTATTCCACAACGAATTTCATCTTTGCAGATTTCCTTGTCTTGAATTTTCTTTTTAAGCTGTATTACCATTGGATATTTGCTGACCAGTGTTGCTCGTTTCTTGCGAATAAGAAACCAGGCCTTCTGTTCTTTGGTTGGTGCTAACTGTTTATTATCAGCATCCAATACAAAAGCATAATTTGTCATTTCTGACACCTTCCTTTCGGAGAATTTTTCTTCGTGCCAATATCGAGCAGAGGACATGTGTTTCCCTGTTATCAATGCAGGACATTAGCATTGTTTCTTGGTTTGCACTCACAGAGCTTCAGACTGAAGATTACATCTAAAGGTGTGTCTTTGCCTTACTGCTTAATGTAGTTCATATCTGCAGCATATCTTTCGATAGCAGCAGTCACTTAGGCTCGAAACCTACTGTTAAGCCATAGATAAGAGACTTAATGTGTCCACTCTTGGCTATGTTTACGTACATATTTCTATGTTTTTGGCTACTTAACAATTAGTCCTGACAATTCTTATTGATTGCTATCATCAGATAATCCACAACATCCCCTACTGTAATCTTCTTCATTTCATCTTCCATCGCTTCTTGTACCTGATCAAGCTTACCATCCAATGCCTGATGAATATTGTGCCCAACAGGACAGTCCGGACTAGGGTTCTCATGGAAATGGAAAAGACCTTTTTGCGCACTGTCATCAACGAGCTGGTAGATATCATAGAAAGTAATATCATTAAGTGAAGTCTTAAGCGTAATATCATTTTTCCCCTTACTAGCAAGAATATAACCAGCTTTAGAAAGCTTGGCCATGACACCTCTGACAATAACCGGATTAGCGCCGATGCTCTGTGCTAAAAGCGTACTATTAACAGGCACTTTGCCATGAAAATAATCAATCGCACCTAAGATATGAATGGCAATTGTAAAACGACTTGTAATTTGCATAAGTAACTCCTTTATTAATATGTACTATATGGGCAATTTGATGCCTGAACATTTGTACATCTCACCTGTCTTTTCACTAGTTTTTCGACAAAAGGTGTTGCAGGCTGTGAGAGTACTTTGTCCGGTGTATCATATTGTTCAATATGTCCTTGATCAATCACAAGAACCTTTGTGCCTAGCTTAATGGCTTCTTCAATGTCATGGGTGACAAAAAGTATGGTAATGCCTGTTTTCTTATGCAAGGCTTTAAGTTCATCCTGTAGTTGTGTGCGGTTAATGGCATCAACAGCTCCAAATGGTTCATCCATTAAAAGAATCTTGGGCGATGCGGCAAGTGCACGGGCAATACCAACGCGCTGTTGCTGGCCGCCTGAAAGTTCAGATGGATAGCGTTCTTTTAATGAAGCATCTAGATTCATCATATTCATCCAGCGATTAACAGCTTCACGCGTCTTCTCTTTATCATTCGCATTGATCAGACGAGGTACATAGGCAATATTGTCTTCCACTGTCATATGAGGGAAAAGCACACTGCCCTGGATGGCATAGCCGATATGACGTCTTAAGTCAATCAAGTCAACATCATTGATATCCTTCCCCTCGACATAGAGATGACCTGAAGTAGGCTCGATAAGACCATTGACCATCTTAAGGACGGTTGTCTTTCCTGAGCCCGAAGAACCAATGATGGTCACAAAATCCCCTGCTTCAATATTGAGTTCTAGATCATGAATGATTTCATGGTCGCCATAGCTTTTTGTGATATGTTCATACTTAATTATTGTATCCATAATAGTCCTCACTTCAAGAGTTGTTTTTCTTTTAAAAATACTTTTGCGACAGCACTCGCTTCTTTCTTTTCAGTTTCAACCTGATAGTTCATATGCTGCATGCTTTCTTCACTAAGAATATGATCAAACTTCTTCAAAACCTTACCCAATTCAGGATATTTCTTTAATGTATCTTCTCTAACAACCAGACCGCATTGATAAGATGGATACATATGTAAATCATCTTTCAGCAAGACAGCCCGTGATGAAGCAAGCTGTCCATCAGTTGTATTGACCGGCATGATATCAATCTTACCGCTATTTAATGCCTGATACTTAAGTCCCATATCCATATCACTTGTAGATTTGAAAGAAAGATTATAAGTCTTTACAAGCTGATCATAGCCATCCTGTCTTTCAAAGAAATCATATTCGGCACCAAGTACTAACTGACCATTCAGTTTCTGAAGATCAGAATAGGTCTTGATCTGATATTGATCAGCAATATCTTTTCTTAAGGCAATCCCAAAGGTGTCATTAAAGCCAAGCATTGTATGCCAAGTTAAATGGAGTTTGTTTTCATATTCTTTTTGGAGCGTATTAAACTTATCTTCCTGATAGAAATCTTTGCGTTTCAAGACCATATTCCAGCCAGTTCCTGTATATTCTGGATAGAGATCAAACTTACCACTCTCCATACCTGGTTCAATATTGCTTGTACCACCACCAACACCTTGTGTCAGCTTGACTTTCAGGTCACTTTGACTTTCAATGGCCTGCTTCAGCATTTCCCCAATAATATATTGTTCAGTCATAGGTTTTGTAGCAATCTGAATAACGCCTTTCTTTGAAGAAGGCATGATGGCGGAAATAATGAGCCCAGCTGCTATCACGGCAATAACACCTTTTGTGATTCGTGAAATCTTTTTGTTGTGAGATTTATTCGTAATATGCTTTTCAATTCTTCCAAAAATAAAATCAACAATTAAAGCCAACAGGGCAATCAATAAACTGCCATCAACACTCATCGCCATATTGTTTGTCGTAATACCACGATAGATAGCTACACCTAAACCACCAGCCCCAATAAAGGAAGCAATACCAGCTAAGGCAATAGTCATGGTTGCCATATTACGAATACCAGCAAGTATAACAGGCATAGCTAAAGGAATCTGAACGCCAACAAGAAGTTGTCTTTTAGTAGCGCCCATACCTTTGGCAGCTTCTAAGATTGCATCATCGACATTCATCATGCCAGTGTATGTATTGCGCACCATTGGAAGCAAGGCATAAATCGTCAAAGCAATGATAGCAGTTACATTACCAATACCTGTAAAAGGAAGCAGGAAGCCAAGCATTGAGATGGAAGGAATTGTATAAAGAAAATTGATAATGCCAAGAGTTGGCTTAGCACTTTTCTTATATTCACTAATAAGAATTCCTGTAATGCCTCCTAAAACAATGGCGATAATAATAGAGATTAATGATATCTGGATATGTTCTAATAAGAGTCCTAGAAAGAAAGCTTTCTTTGTCATCAGTAAATTCAGCATTTCTTTTATCATATTGTTTTTCTCCTTTGAATAGCTTTAACTGGGCAGTTTTCATAACATAAGCCACAATGCAGACAATGTTCCTGGATGATTTCATAAGGTTTACCTTCAACTATACATTGTTGTGGGCAGTTACGCATACATTTGCCACAGCCAATACAAGCATCACTAATCGCAAAGCCTTTGAGAGTAATAGGCTTCTTGTTTAAAGAAAAGCTATAACGATTGATTGGGGAAACTGATAAATCAAAGAATTCTCCTTCTCCCTCTTCAATGACAAAAGCATCAAGAATATAACGGCTCTTGCCTGGATAGACATCATTCATGGATGGATTCTCTTCAAAAATACGATCAATCCAGTATGCATTATTTTCTAAACGTTGTGCCTGACCACTTACTCTGACCATTTGATAGTTCTTATTCATGCCAGTAATGGCTACATGGTTATTATGTAGAAGCTGTTGATGAAAATCTTTACCTCTACTTGTACAAAAATAGATTTTCTCATTCTCTACAATCATAATATCAATAATTCTTACATGTGGTATTCCATTTGCATCGACTGTCGCAAAGGCAACATCTTTAACATCTCTTAATATTTGTAAATAGTTATTTGTTTCCATAATTTTCTCCTAAAACTTTCCTGAATTTGTCAGTTCTGCATAAGCAGGCATGATTTCCTTATTCATCCAATGTTCCACAATTTTACCTTGATCAAGACGGAAGATATCAAATAAAGCATAATCTTTATGATCAATAGCAACTTTTGAATAAGCAACAACATAATTTCCAGCACCCAGCACTTTAAAGACAAAGTCATATTGCACATCATGCTCTTGAATCCATATGGCATAGTTTGAGATTGAGAGATCATGTTCTTTCATTTCATCAGCAACATATTTGTTAAAAGTCTCTAGCTTATGGTTCTGCATAACTTCTGTGAGATATGTTCTTACAACGCTTTTATTAGATTCTGTTAATTCCTCGTCCTTGATTTCAAATGAACCAAAGATTTCATCATCCTGATAAAAAGCATCAATGACATCCCAATGTTCAATAATGCGTCCTTCTTCATCCGCACGGAATATATCCGTAGTGATCCACTTTGCCCCACCATGATTTAAATTCTGATAAACATGCATGAAGACATATTCGCCATCTTCAAAAGCACGTACAACCTGGATATCTCTTTTTGGATTGCGTTTAAAGAAATCTATAAAGAATGCCTTGAAACCTTCTTTACCATCAGATACACCTGTGCTATGCTGGCGATATGTCTTGCCCATATAATTATTCAGCACTACATCAACTGCACCATCTCTGATGCCACGTAAATAGAGATTTGTTGCGTTTTGTAGTTTCTTGCTCATTGCTTTGACCTCCGTTCTACACTTGTAATATACATTATTACAATTTATATGTCAACTTTATCATTACATTTATATACAAAAAAGAGAGCACACGCATGTATGCTCCTTTGAAATACTCGAAGAAAAAGAAAAGGCAGATTATTCAAACATGTAACAGGAATTTAAAGGGAAGCAGTCTTGAATAGTCTAATAAGAAACGCTTTGATGAATCGAGAGATATTATTGTTGTTGTTAAAGAATTTGTGTTTAGAAAATGATTTATTCAAAGAAAATGTAGACAAGCGTTTCTTATGCCTTTTTCTTCTATCAATCACATGAGGCTCTCTCATGTACAAACTTATGATAACGCTTTCCCATCTATTCAGCTATATCACAATTCTTAGTTCAATATCACTTTCTCATTTTTGTTTATAGTATATTCTTGCTTCATAAGGTCGATAGAGATTTCCTGAAGTATCTTTGTAGTTTTGATAAAGAATAGTGTAGTCTTGTAAGTCTAGCTCAAGTGGTAAGTTGACCTGCTGATCAAAGAAGTTGGCAACGACAAGCAGCTCGCTGTTTTCATCTTCTCTCATGTAGGCAAAGAAGTTTTCATCCTCTTCAAGAAGCAAGTGGAAATGCCCATCAACAAATATCGGATAGCTCTTTCTTAAGGCAATAAGCTTTTGATAACAAGCAAATACTGAGTCTGGATCTTCAAGATTGTCTTTGGCATTGATCTCGATATAATTTGGATTGACCTTAAGCCAAGGTGTGCCCGTTGTAAAACCAGCATTATCGCTTGCATCCCATTGCATAGGTGTTCTTGCATTATCCCTACTCTTTGCATGGATGGAACGCATGATACCTTCTTCTTGATAGCCTTGCTTTTTACGTTCATGGTACATATTGAGGGTTTCGAGATCCTCATAATCTTCAATTGGATATTGTACATTTGTCATGCCTAGCTCTTCCCCCTGATAGATATAAGGTGTTCCCTGCATGCCATGAAGGACAACGGCAAGCATCTTGGCAGATTCTTTGCGATAAGCCTGATCATTTCCCCAGCGTGAGACGATACGAGGAAGATCATGATTATCCCAGAATAAACTATTCCAGCCACTTCCATCTAACGCTTCTTGCCATTTTGTAAGAACTTGTTTGAGTTTGATAAAAGGCAATGGTGCTAAATCCCACTTTTCCTTGCCCTCTTGTTGGTCTAAGCCAATATGTTCAAACTGAAAAACCATTGAGAATTCACTGCCGTCAGGATTGCTGTAAAGTTTCGCATTATCAATATTGGCACCCCAGGCTTCTCCCACTGTAATGAATTCACCTTTACCAAATGTATTTTCATTAAGTTCACGAATATAATCATGAAGCTTTGGTCCATTATTTGTGATTTTTAAGTCGGGCACTTTCGCAATCTGGTCGATGACATCAAGTCTAAAGCCTCCTACGCCGCGATCAATCCACCAATTAATCATATCATAGAGTTCATGTTTGACGGCTTCATTATCCCAGTTAAGATCAGGCTGTTTGACAGAAAACTGATGAAAATAATATTGATCCACTTCTTCAACATATTCCCAAGCCGGTCCACCAAAGACGGATTGCATATCATTGGGAAGCTGGCCATCTTGAGCATCCCTCCAGACATAGTAATCATGATAGGGATTATCCTTACTTTTCTTAGCTTCTTGAAACCAGCGATGCTCATCACTTGTATGATTGAGGACTAAATCCATAATAATACGAATATGATGCGTTTTAGCTTCACTGATTAATCGGTCCATATCTTCAAGCGTACCAAACATTGTATCAATTGCCTGATAATCAGCAATATCATAGCCATTGTCATCCTGTGGTGACTTATAGACAGGTGAGAGCCAGATCGCATCAATGCCAAGTTTCTCTAAATAATCCAGCTTTGAGATAATGCCATTGATATCCCCAATACCATCACCATTGCTGTCTTTAAAGCTCTTAGGATATATCTGATATATTACTGCATCTTTCCACCATTGTTCATTTTTCATGATAAAACCTCCATACACTATCACTCTAACAAAAAATGTCACTCTTTAATAGAGGGACATTCTTAGAAATATATGAAACTCTCTTTTCTATACCAATAGGTTTCTTATTTTATCAAAGAGCAAGCAAGATTGCTCAAAGCGTAATTATAATTCATAAATATAGTTTTCTTTTCTCTTAACAGGCTGGGCAGGTTCTTTAGCTGGATAACCAATCACTAAATGACCAATACCTTCATAATCACCTTCAATACCTAAACGTTTCAGCAATGATTTGCCATATTCAGTCTCGAATTCTTCCTTAGCCCGATGAATCCAACAACTGCCAAGGCCTAAATCTGCCGCCGCATTCATCATATTGCCCATGACAAGTGATCCATCATAGATATAAGTCGGTCTTTCTTTGTTTGCGAGCACTACAACCAATTCAGGTGCTCCATAGAATGGGTCAATCTTTGCCCCCATGATTTCGGCATTCATCCTTCTGAGTGTTTCTTTCACTTTTGGATCTTTAATAACAATGATGATTGGGGATTGTTTGCCCATACCTGTAGGGGCATAAGTGCCTGCTTCAAGAATGGCTGCCATTTTTTCTTTTTCAACAGGTCGATTTGTGAAAGCACGACAACTACGTCTTTGTTTTAACACATCCAATGTTTTTGCCATATTCCCTTACCTCGCTATCATTATACTACACGAAAAGGATAATCTATTGTAAATATTTAATGACTTTTGCAGGAACACCGCCAACGACAGTGTGGTCAGGAACATCCTTTGTCACAACAGCCCCAGCAGCTACAACAGCTCCTTCTCCAATCGCTACACCTGGTAAGATTGTTGCATGTGCACCAATCCAAACATTCTTCCCAATATGAATAGCACCTGCCAACAAATCTCCACGATGATTAGAGTTAAGATTATGATTTAATGTGGCAAGAATAACCTGATGGCCAATCAGTGCCCCATCATCTATATAAATACCGCCTTGATCTTGAAATGAGCAACCAGAATTAATGAAAACATGCTTGCCAATATGGATATTTTTCCCACAATCCGTATAGAACGGTGGAAAAAGCGTAAATGTTTCATCTACGTGATAACCTACAAGCTCACTCATTAACATTCTGATGTCTTCTTCATCATGATATCCTTGATTGATTTGGGTTGTGATTTTAAGAGCTTCCTGGGAAAGTTCCTGTATTTTTTGATGGACTTTTGAACCAGCAATAACAGGCTTACCTGTATTGAGTATTGCAATAAATGCTTCAGTTGTCATATCCTACCTCACTTTCCCATTCATCATAGTATGCCATTCTTCATAATTCTAATACTTGTTGCGTATTCATATTATGCTTAAAAAGCATAGAAAGACATGCAGGCATGTCTCTCTTGTTATACTTTATTTTCATATGTAGCTTGTTGTTTAATAAAATCCCCGCTATCTAGTTCTGTATAAGCTTCAATTAATTCTTCTCTTGTATTCATGACAATGGGACCATACCAGGCAACAGGTTCATTAAGTTTATCAGAAGCCATATAGATGATTTCAATAGGCTGATCACCTGATTCTATTGTCACTTGATTACCATCACCAAGTTTAGCTGCTGTCTTTTCATCCACATGTGTCCCACTGACAATGGCATCACCTTCAAGAGTAAAGACCATGATGGACTTATTTTCACCAGGTCTATCGAATTCAATCCTGCTGTTGGGATTAAGATGGATATCATAATAATCAAGTGGCAGGTATTTCCCTTGAATGCCTTTATGACCTTGATATTCCCCTGCCAACAAGCGCAATTTCCCATTGCCTAAATCAAATTCCTGAATTTCACTATTCACGACACCATGATAGAAAGGTTCAGCTTTCATTTTATCCTTGGCAGGAATATTGAGCCATAGCTGTAAGCCAAGCATGCGCTTTGATGGCTGAGGCATTTCTGAATGGAATGCACCCGAGCCAGCTGTTAGCCACTGAGCTTCTCCATCATGAATGGCTGCTTTCGTTCCTAAATGATCTTCATGAACCATTGTTCCCTTTGATAAGAATGTAAATGTTTCTATACCACGATGGGGATGCATTGGGAAGCCAGCCATATAATCACTGGGGTTTGTTGAATCAAAAGCATCCAACATTAAAAATGGATCATATAAATCAACGGTCTGATTTCCCAATACTCTGACTAGGCTAACACCAGCTCCATCATGGGTACGATATCCTTGAACTTGTTTCACTACTTTTCTTAACATATTTTATTCCTCTCTTTGATATTCTCGATATTGTCTTAATAAGCGAATAAGCGTTTGTTTTTCTTCTAACGACCAGGCTAGAAACTTCTCTTCAAACATCTTTTCATTTTCAGGCACAACACCTGCAATTAACTGTCGTCCTTTTGCAGTTAACTTAACTATTGTACGTCTTTGATCCTGGGGATCTTTTTCTCTTTCAATCATGCCCTGCTTCTCTAAGTTTGTGATAATAACAGGAACTGTACCATTACTGCTTAATATTTTGTCTTTGATTTCTCCAACTGTCAGACCATCCTGATGATAAAGCGCCTCTAATACACCAAACTGGGACAAGGTTAAGCCATGACTTGAAGCAATCTTCCCTGTCTCATGATCAAGCTCTTTGACCATACGATGAATGGAAATAAGGATATAAGAATCCTGTAACATACGATCACACTCCTTACACGCATAATATATCTAATTAGATATTTTAATCAAATGAAATGCTTTGAAGAAAAAAAGCCCTCCTATTAGGAGAGCTATTGATTATTGAGTTTACGTAAAACCTTGGCAATATCATCATTGATGAGAATACTTCTTTTTGCAATGCTTTCCTGACATCCTGCTTCACCAAAGTTAATGCAGGCATAATAAGCATTTTGATTTTTTTCAACATAGTTCCAGAAAGGATATTTAATAATCACTGGAGTATTCAGACCAACACCTAGTTCTAAGAAGAGAATATGCTTATTTTGGTGATGATTCATAAAGTCATGATATCGCTCATAAGCTTCTTCCCATCCCAAGTCCTGGACAAAGCTATTATCTACACGCAAGTTAGGAATCATCTCCAAGCCATCATCTGGACATTTTGGTATCAGATTTGTTGGAATTTTCATAAGCAGATTCTTGTCTTCTGGGACATCAAATATGCCTTTTTCATTTCTTACAAAGCCTTGTGCTTCCATCATTTTCTCAATGATATCCTGGTTGTCATAAGTTTTAGGTATTGTTGGTGAAACACTTTGAAAAAGACCATAATCACCTTGCATATAGAAGAGTCTCTTCTTATCAAAGTGTGCTCTTTGAAACTGATGATCGACATTAGTCGTAATGACAAAGTAATCTTTGTTTTCTACAAGATCAAGCAAGTTTGCATAAACATCACCTGGTGCATCCATATAGCGATTGATATAGATATGTCTGCTCCACCAAGCCCAATAAGTTTCCATATCTTCAAAGGGATAGAAGCCACCAGAATACATGTCCTTAATGCCATATTCATTTGCGAAATCAAAGAAATATTTTTCAAATCTTTCACCAGAATATGTCAAGCCGGCAGCTGTTGATAAACCCGCACCTGCCCCAATCACAATCGCATCAGCTGTTTCTATTTGATTTTTAAGGACTTCTAGTTGTTGATCATTTAATTTTTCACCAAAGACATATTTTTGACTTTTTAATCTATTTAAAAACATAATCTCACTCCTTTTATCGATGTTCAATACAGTTATTTGGACATACTGGCATACAACGACCACAATGTAAGCAGTGATGTTGATCAATCATGGCCTGTCCGTCTATGAATGTAATACAGCTTTGTGGACAAACATCCAAGCATTTCTTACAGCCAATACACCCATTACCGACATAATAACCTGAGATAGTTGTTTGTACATTTCCAATTGAAATTGTTCCTCTTTCAATATGTGCAGGATCACTTATATCAAAGTACTGTCCCCTCGCTTCATAAAGCACAAAGACATCCAATGCACTACGTGTATCACCTGGATAGATTTTCTGCATGTAAGTATTCTTTTCAAAGATTTCATTTAATTTTTCATGACCAATATTTCTGACTTTGCCAGCTAATGAAATAGATTTCTTGTTCTTCACACCTGTTAAACTGACATACTTTTGATTTATGAGCTGTTTGTAGAATTCTTTTCCTTTAGCGGTAAGGAAATAAACACCTTGATTATCATAAAGCATCATATCAATGACCCTTGTGACAGGACGACCATTTTGATCATTTGTCGCAATTATGACTGAATGGATATCTTCTACTAATATTTTGAGGTACTGCATTGGATTCACTCCTTTATGTAATATTTTTTATTTCATTTACATCATGTAATATAAACGATTACTTCTATAATGTCAACATTATTTTTACAATTAAAAACATACGCTATCATGCGTATGTCATTAAAGAATATAATGTGATATCGTTGCACAGATTTTCTTGATATCCACCTTCGCCTTAAAATCAAACTGGAGCTTTGTGCCATCCGCAAAACTTAAGATCGGTTCACTATCAATATCCATTACTCCTGCTGTCTCTACGCCAAAATAAAGGACTTTGGCATAAGGATAAGAGATATAGGAAATCTTCTTTCCTGTGATGCCTTGGACATTGACGACGATGATTCTCTTTGTCGTGAAAACAACTTGATCTCTGACAGTCTGGAAGGCCGCAATAATATCTTCACCTTCCACTAAGAACATCTGTACTTCTTGTCGTACTGCATTCAATTCTATTTCTTTAAGATTGGCGATATTAGCATCGCCAATAATTCCCGTTGAAATATTTGCCATATATGATACTCCCCTTTACTAAAAGCCTAAGTTCTCGTTGACAAGAATGACATGGATACGATCTTTATGACGACTAAAGCGTGTAATCAGAAACTGGCAACATACTGTATCAATCGATTTACAATCCATGCATTTACCCGTCTTTGTACATGGTGTGGTAATGTCAAAGCGTCCTGCATTAATAGGTGCAGCGATATTTCTTGCCCTCTTCATGGCATGATCAAGATCACTTGCCACCTTATTCATGCCTACAATAAATACAACCTTTTGTGGCCCCTGGGCGATAAAAGAAACACGGTTGGCATTGCCATCAATATTGACCAAGATGCCATCATCCGTCAAAGCATTCACGCTTGAGACAAAGACATCCGCTCCATAGGCTTCAATCAGCCCTTCTCTTTTTGCCATAAATGCACGATCATAGAAAGTATAATGACCATTATTCAGTGCATCTGTTAAGCCAATTTCCTGGGCACTCATACAACCTCCCATTGCCACACGACTTCCTTCTGGGATGAGTTCAAGAGCCTTCTTTAAAGCTTCATCACGATCTTTGACATAATAGCCTGTCATGTTGCGACTCTTAAGCCCCTTGATGACAATTTGGGCAAGCTTTTCATTTCTTTCTTTTTCAAATAAATCCATAAGCAAACCTCCATTACGAACATTATATCACGCTAGAAATCTCATGTGAATTATCCCCTAGAGTCATATAACAAGATAATCTGTGCAATATATCGCATTCTACTTCTCTATAGGCATATATTTGTTGAGATACTCTTCAATGGATACCATCCATTTTTACTCATGGCATTATCATTTTGTAAGCCATGGCCTGAATGTTCAATTACATAATATTTATAGTCAACATGTTTTTTTTAAGCTTTCTCAAGTCTCTTTGAGGCCGCAAATGGCTGAACACGGTCATGTGCTCCATAGGCGACAACTGTTGGAATAGGATTATTTTTGACCCATTCAGCAGCAATAGCTTTGACTTTTTGAAGATAACTCTGATTTTGTATTTCTTCTGGTGTAATCATTTGTCCACTCATGACAGTAAATAAAGCAGCACCCGCTTTTCTTGATTCATCCGTATTCCTACCTATACCAAATATGCTCCAGTCCTCGACATGAAAGGAAGAAGGACCAACGTCGCCATATGTCATAACGACTGGTACATCTGCATCTTTTCCATCACGATAAGCATAGATCATCGCTAAAGTATGCCCAGCTGAGCCACCAGCAACAGCCATTTTATTAATGTTGTAACCTGCCTTTTTTGCCTGTTCAACAACTTCAGGAATAGCTTTCTTGATTTCATATGATTACGAGAGAACACTTGCATCATTTGTTTCAGTGCCCAATGTATAATTAATTCCTGCTGCCACATAGCCCTTTGAAGTTGGCTAGGCAAGCGTCTTTTCATCATCTTTCTTATCACCTGACGTAAAGCCACCAGCATGAAGATAGACAACTAAGCCATAATTCCTTTTATCGTAATTATCTTGATAAGGAAGATATTATCAGACAGTTTTTAAATGACTTTACGCATGAATACAAGAAAATGCTCAACAGTTTTGATCAGCCAGATAATGTCATAACTTATAAGACTCTTTTTGAATTGATTCAAAAGCACAGTCAAAGATTCCTTATTCTTAGAAAACGACATCTTCTCTATCTCTTGCAGGAGGCGCTTCTTACATTTTGCGGACCGGTTAGAAGGCATGGATAATTTTTCTGCTTATGGTGTTTCCTTTGTCATGTATGGCACCTATGGCTGGATTGATGAATGGCTGCATCGTGGCATGCAGGAAGATTCTGAAGTCATCGCCCAAGTTCTTTCAGCAGGGCAAAATAAAACAAGCTAAAATTGTCTAGCTTGTTTACTTGATCCTATGTTTATTCATTTTTTCTTCAAAGATATCCATCATAATCTTTTGCAGGGCTGCTTTCTCTTGTTCAGGAAGTGGTCCTTCTTTTTTAGCAATCACATAGAGTTCAGGATGTTCTTTTGCGACTTTTTCTACTGTTTTTGTCGTTGCATGTCCTCTTACAAAGAAGGGAATCTTTTTGATCCATTCTTGTGGGACAAGATCTAATAACTTCTTTGCGGCTTCTTTGTCAGTAATTTCTGCTGTTGATAAACCTTCTTTGATTTGTTTTTGTTCGTTCTCTTTAAAATCTTTTAATTCCATTATTCTACTCCTCATCATATTGAGCAATTTCTACAAGATTACCATCTGGATCATAGACATAAAGACTATGCATTGGTCCTCTTGCACCAACCTTTGCACAAATATCTTGTGTGATTGCTACTTTGGATTCTTGTAATGCGTTTTTGACATTTTCTAAATCATCTGTTGTAATCAGGCAAAAATCATTTGTTCCATAGCCAGCATACTTAGCTGAAGGCTCAAATTCACCAGGGAATGTATGTATGTTGATTTTATGTGTACCAAAAATCAAATAATGTTGTTGTCCATTCATGCCATGCTTCATTTTTAAAATATCGCAATAAAAATGAAGACATGCCTCCAAGTTTTCTGTCACAATCACAAAATGATCCAATTCTTCAATTTCCATATTAATTTCTTCTTTCCTTTTATAGACGTAGATCTAAAGCCATTAAAATAAGCTCCTGGTCTACTCCATCTTTTGTAATAAAGCCTCTTTGATTGCGGCCATATTCCTTAAAACCCATCTTCTCATATAAAGCAATGGCTTGTTTATTCGTGGCAACAACTTCTAATTCCATTTGTTGGAAGGAGGCTAGTCTAGCCGCTTTAATACAGGCTTGCATAAGGGCTGTGCCAATGCCTAAATGCCAGTAATCTTTTTCAATACAAATGCCCAGTTCAATGCGGTGCTTGATTTTTATGCGATCACCAAGGGCATTTATCCCAGCCAGGCCTACAATTTTATCATCAATCAAAGCACATAGTTGTAAGTCTCGCGGGCTTTGTTCTTTTTGATTGATGTAAAGCACTTCATCTTTAACGCTCATTGTATTTTCTTCAGGATATGTGAGAAGGTAATCGGTTTGGGCATGCATTGTATGAAATGCCGTTAAAACATGATAAGCATCTGTACTTTTTGTATTTCTTATAACGCATGTTCTACCATCTTTTAATATCACACTGTCATAATAGCGCATCAGATCACCACCTTCTTGCCTCATTATACGCTTTGCATATACTTAATGAAAGTCCTGACTAATGTGCAATATAAACATATTCCTTCTTTGTACCTGGATATTTTTGAATGGCTTTATAAAATAAGGTTTGATATTCAACAGTATGATCACCATAACGCTTGATGTAGCTAAAACGCGGAACCTTCCCAAAAGCTTCAACATCAATATAATCAAGGGTATTGAAAAAGCCAAATAAACATAGAATAATCATACCAACAATCAACACATTTCTTACACTATTTAATCCCTGTAATCTTAATATCGTGCCACAAATCACAAAAAGACTACCAATAATCGCATAAATAGAGCCCCATGAACTATCATTAGGAAATAATGTGAAAGCTATTATGATTATAAGAAGACCAAATAGAATATGGCTTGTGCTTAAAATCTTTTGAAGTAATTTTTTATGTCTTTTTATATATCCAATCATCATATTTACTTCCTTTCTTTTTCCAGCAAATAATTCAATATGCTTGAACGATTCTCCATAAACATCTTGGTAATCTGATAGCTATCCGTTTCTTCATATGCACATGGACGAATCCCTGTATCATCAAACTGATAGATATCAGCATTAGGCAAGGCAAGAAGAATGGGTGAATGAGAAACACTCCCCTTTTCGTATATCGATAAATTTCAGCCATTAAAGTAAGTTGTCTCTGGGGAGATAACGCTGCTTCTATTTCATCTAAAAAATAGAGTCCGTTATCGCAAAACTCTTTTTGAATTAAAGTGAGAAAGCTTTCCCCATGGAACATCTGATGATAGTGTTCAGATCTTTCTAAAGCATATTATTCTTCCATTGTTGCAACATTATAGAAGCTTTCAGCCCTGAAATAATAGCCCCACTTCTCTTTACGTGATCCTTTAATCAATGTGATTGCCTGATTGAGATTTGTATTGGATTAATATGTCGAGAAGTGGTAGTTTCTTGTTCCACCTTCTGGGTTAAAATGAGAAGCAATAGCCATGGCTTGTAGTAATGTTGATTTGCCTGAACCATTTTCACCCACAAAGAAGGTAATAGGCTTTGAAAATGATAATTGTGTGAAATGTTGGAATGCGTTGATATGGCGTAAATAGCTCCCCTCTTCCATTTGATCAGGGTGAAAACGTACGCCTTGGATGATTTGTTGATTCATAATATTTATTTCTGTTAATAGTAAAATGAGATAAAAGCGATATTCAAGAATCAATTGATATTATTCATATCTTGTATTTGATAAATCCTATATGCAATGACAATAATACATATCGTTAAAAAAAACAATCCTATTTCAGACACTACTAAAGATACAGCTCCTCTTTGATAAAGAGCAGGAAATAGATCTACAAGCATATGCAATCCAATACCATATAATAAATACTGTTTCTTAGATTTGATGATGCTTTGAAAAACAATAACAGTTAGGCTGATATGTACAAACATCGTCATGATACGTTCCAACACATTTACATACATGCTTACAAATTGATACTGTGATGCCGCCATGAAAACGGGCAAAGCTTGTGAAGCTGTTTGTATGGTGATATGAAATGCTTTATATACACTTTGAGTATCCTGTGTCAAAGACATTACTGCAATAACGAGTTCAAGGATAATAGCAGGCAGAATAACTGCCCACACTTCAATGCCTCCATGTCCAATACCATAGTAAACTGCATTTTCATATGAATGATCTTTTTTCAACAAGTATTTTAAAATAAGATAACGCCCCACCTCTTCAAAAAGCCCAGCCATGCTGATGCCATAAATGACATAGACCAGTGTATGACTATTAATCATCCGTGATACAGGATTATCCATGATCAAACAAACATAATGCACACCAAGTTCTAATACGCGCGCACTCAATAGAAAGCCAAGCATCCCACCTATAAGATATTTCCACTTTAACTTCTTTTTATATCTTCTATACCAAAATGCCCAGAACGCTATTGGAATAGCCAAAAGCAAGATAACACTTAGTGCTAAGAAAATGATATTTGCTTGTGTAAAATGTATTTGTGATAGTTCTTCCATATCATAACATACTCCTTCTTTGCTTTGTTGTACTACTTGTTGTCTTTTTCTTCTATTAATCCATATTGTTGATACTTTTCTAAGAAAAAGCGATACATGATGCGATTACCTAGATATTGTCGATATGTTGCTGTCTTTTCTTTTCCCTCTGCTTTCATGATTTTTAATTGATTTTTCTCATATTCAGCTTGCTTCTGTATATCTGCAAGCATCTTTTCAAAAGCCTCTAATCTATCCAATGTTATTCCTTTCATTTTCTCATAGTTCTTTTTGTATTCATTATAGTCATTGATGAATCAATATAACAACCACATCATCCAAAGATTAATCACTGAAGCATAATTCTCTTTTGCAACACTTTTTTATATTTGTCAACAAGTTCCCTTATTTCCAATCCATCCTTTCTATGAATCATTCATATTTCTTAAAGATAAAGAAAGCAGATATTCTATGCACGAACATCTGCTTTATTCATTATTTATCCGCCTTAATCAAGCCATAAATACAACAATCACAAATTCCCTGATTATTCCAGTCTGCCTGATGTAATGTGCCTTCATATTTCAGACCACATTTCATCATGACTTGTCCTGAATGAGGATTATTGCAATCATGCTTAGCTTCAACCCTATTAAACTTCACTTCATCAAAAAGAAAATCTTTGACGGCACTAAGAGCTTCTGACATGATGCCTTGATGCCACCATTTTCTTCCAATACAATATCCTAATTGTGCTACTTTCGCCTTTTCTCTCAGTTCTACAACCGCAATATTACCTATTGGCTGATTATTGAGTGACTTGAGTGTAATAGCCCAATTGTATGTATCTGGCATTTTATACGAATCAACCCAGTCTCTAAGAATGCTTTTTGAGATTTCTTCACTTGTATGTGTTGGCCAGGTAAGATATTTTGTCACCTCATCATCCGATGCCCAGTTTTCAAACATCGCTTGACTATCTTCCATTGTAAATTGTCTTAATATCAAGCGTTCTGTTTCGATTGTTTTTGTGCCAATATGATTCATATATACCTCATGTTCTTCTACTTATTCTTCATCAGGAGCCTGTCCATCATGTGCTAGCCATTGACATTCTGTGATTTCCATATTTGTAAAGACTGCCTTAAATGATGATTCTTCTGGAGAGCATGCATAGATGCCAAACTGGATTTCATTATTTGCTTTTGCCATATGACATATACGCATTTGTTTGAATTTCTCACCATCTTCAGAACACTCTATACAGAAATCGTCATCACGTCGACTGAATCTATACCACATAGATTTGATCTTTGCATCAATTTCTGTTGTTGCCCAATCCGAATAGCCATTCTGTGTTACAACACTGCCAAGATGCTGGAATGTTTCATTTTCATATTCAATGGAACCTTTGATCCAGTTTTCGCTATCTAAATACATAATAATCCCACACTGATCAAAGCGGACTTTGCTTTCAAACTCAGTCTTAACGATAAATGAAAAATACTTTTTAGATGTCGTCATTTGTAGAACAGGGGCATTATCATTTCTAAAATGATAATACGTTCTTTGCCACAAATCAGTATGGGGATTTGTCACGATTTCAATTTTCTCATCCGAGATAGAATATGCTTTAGGTTCTCTTGTCCATGTCCAATTCCATTTATTCATTGTCTTCCTCTTTTCTATTTATTTCATTTAATTCCACATATCTTTATCCTATTATAACAATAAATACCTTTAGGAAAAGAACACTTTTTAAGAATTCCAAAAAAATGTCTTGAAAAGAATTTCCTGCTCATCTATCTCCTTTTCTGCATAGGCTATAGCTCTTTTCATATTTGCTAAATTTTATCTTCTAGCATCAAAGCAACACCCTATTCATCACCAAGCTCTATATAGTCCAACGATCATCATACATGCAAAAGTTAGACTTGGGATAAATACTGTCTTCTTTTATATCAGATATATTCTAAATCTTTCAAGTATGTGCGAGATGACGCTATAAGACTAGAAATAAAGTTCTAGTTCATTTACTTATATGACTGCTTTTAGGATAGCATCCTATCTAAATTGCAGCACGTATATTAAGAAATGCGTCAATGATTATCATTTTAACTTCTACCATTTCTTCATTTACACAAAAGTGCTTTTTATAACAATCACCATAACCTTATCAAAGATAACTTATTGATTATGATAAAAAGAGCTGTACTTCGCTTGCAAATTCATCCGCATATTGAAAAAGTGATCCATGTCCAGCATGGGGATAGATGACCAACTGACTTCCCTTGATTTTTTCATGCATTTGATAGGAATTCTCTGTTGGCACCATGTCATCCTGGTCCCCATTGACAATCAAGGTTGGCTGTTGTATGAAAGTGAGGTTATCTATTTTGGCACTACCCCATTTTTTGATTGCTTTTAGCTGCTTCAAAAAAGAAGATATCTTCATTGGCTGATCTGCCCACTCACGCTCCCTGCAATTGAGGCGATTTAGTACTTTAGCAGCTTCCTGTTCACCTTGTGCATCATCTCTATAGAAAATATAACGCTTCATATCTTTATGCTTTATCAAAGAATGGAACATGTGAGCAAATGTTACCGATGTGACACTATCAATGCCCTTGCCTCCCCTTTGACCTGTTCCAACTAGAATCAATCTATTTACTAGCTCAGGCGCTATCCTTACAACCTCCTGTGCAATCATTCCTCCCATCGAAAGACCTAGAAGGTTGATCTTCACATATCCAAGCGCATGAACAATATCAACTACAGATATGGCAGTTTCTTCTAGACTGCGTTCAACTCTCCCTTCACTAGCACCAACACCTGGGAGATCAATAAGAATCAAATGCTGATGTTTGGCTAAAAGGTCAATCAATTTTGGATCCCAGTTATCCATATTAGCTGCAAGATGTACTAGCATGACAAGGGGAAACTTGGATTTTCCTTTGGACAGTTCACGATAGGCAATCTTTTTTCCATTTACTGTAATCACTTCATTTTTTATCCTAAGATATGACATGTAATTACTCTCCTATTTTGATAATTGTCTTCCCTTTAGATTTACCATTTCTTACCTTACTCAGTGCTTCATTGATTTGATCTAAAGAAAATATTGTATCAATGGATGTTTCTATAGGATAAGTCTTGTTAAAGATTTGATTAATTCTATCCAATTGTTTTCCATCCTCATGGACAACTATGAAATCATAGGTTTGCTTATTCTTGGCTGCCATCTTATCATATTTTCTTCCTGCTATCTGAAATAGTATTTGTTTAAACAAAAACATCTTATTTCTTTTCGCAAATCTGCCATTGGGCAAACCACGTAGAGAGACAAGATTGCCGCCTTTCTTCAGTACTTTGAATTCATTAGGAAGCTCTCTATCTCCAAGCGTATCAAGAACATGATCCACGTTAGTTAATACATCCACATAGTTTTCTTTCTTATAATCAATAAATCTCTCTGCTCCAAGCTTTCTAACACGTTCTTCATTTTCCTTACTTCCATTTGTATAAACATGAAGTCCTAAGCTTTTAGCAATAGGAATAGCCATTGCGCCTAAACTTCCTGTTCCTCCCGAAATGAATATCGATTCGCCTGATTTAACCTGCATGATTTCAAAAGCCTGCATTGCGGTCAATGCTGTAAGCGGAATGGATGCTGCCTCCTCAAAAGATAGGTAGTCTGGCATTAATGCTAGAGCAGATTCTTCAATTGCTGCATATTGTGCAAATGCGCCTATTTTCTTTAATGGCATTCGTCCATATACTTTATCTCCAGCTTTGAAGCGTGTCGTATTCTTGCCGTTTTTTTCAACGATTCCAGAGAATTCATTTCCCATAATAAGAGGCATCTTATAAGGTACAATGAGTTTGACTTCTCCGTGAATAATCATATTATCCAAGGGATTAAAAGCTGCTGCTTTGACTCTTACAAGAACCTCGTCTTCTTCTAGAACAGGAAGTGGTACATCTCGAATTTCTAGATTTGTTCCATTCTTGTCATAATGTGTTAGTATTGCTGCTTTCATTGTTTTTTCTCCTTCTTTTCATTTTCATTGATATATTGACGCATGTTATTGATTGCATCTTTGAGTGTAATTGAAGATAGTTCTTTTTCTACACGTTCTTCCATATTGCGGAACATGCCATTGAGTACAGGTCGAATATTATGTCCAACAATGCATTCATCATTGGGATTCTGATGAATATCAAAGATATGGAGGTTTTCAGTTTCCATAACTGAATCATAGATATCAAGAAGAGAAATATCCTCAGGTTTCTTAACTAACTTAAACCCACTGATACCACGTCGTCCTTCAATGATTCCTGATTTTCTAAGTCTTGTTGTAAGCTTTCTAATATAGCTCGCATTCGTTCCAACACTTGTTGCAATCTGTTCTGAATTCATGGGCATTTCTGATTCTGAAATAAGTATCAATGTATGAATTGCTGACGAAAACTTTGTATCCATGACTACACCTCCAAGACAAATGAAGCAATATATTCCATATCTTCAGCTATTGAAATTCCTGGATCTTTCTGTACAAATGTACCCTGCAATCCAGATTCCTTTGCGGCTATTTCAAAATGGCATAATGCAATACCTAAATCTACTTTCTGAATATCACCAGTAGATGCTCTTTCATAACCCTTTGCCTTCTTTTCGTAAAAATGCACTCTATCCTTTTCCACTACAGCTCGCCACGGCTGCTTATTTGTAGCCGAAGGAGCAAATCGCACCATCTCCAAAGGCAATGCCCATAGATCACTATTTTCCGTATTTAATGGCTTCTCAAAATTATCTTGGAAAAACAGCTGATCAAAAGGAATACGTGAATCTGACTTCATGCCTTTACGCATCATGCTTTCACGAAGAGAACGTTTTTCCCCTGCATAGCCGATAGGTGTAACGACAGGCATCACTTCATCTTTTTTTAAGTCTATAGCTTTTTCAAAAGCTTTACGATCAATTATTGCCGCTAACCATACTGTACCTAAACCTAGTGATGTTGCATATAGCACGAGCTTTTCAAAAGCATACCCTAAAGATATTTCCGCATTCTTTTGTTTTTTATATTTTGCAGCTATATAGGTATTTGCGCCAATAATAACTGGACTGCTGACACCAGTCTTATTTGCATCGAGTATTGTAAATGTAATTGGAACATTAAAAAGGCCTTTATCTTGCTCAATGAATGACTTCACCTTTTCTAAAGTCTCTTGTGCAATCTCTTGTTCTTTATATGTTCGGACGCTTATTCTTTTTTTGATAATCTCTGTATTCATACTTGGTCTCCTTATTTGTATTTGTATCAGATGCTGATACATTATCAAAAACAATAATCTTTGTCAATAAGTCATACACTAAATTCACCAAGCTACGATTTGTCAATTTATCAATAATTATAGAAAACCTTCTCAACTCTAGCCTACCATCTAATAACTGAATTTGATTTAAGATTCTCTAGATGGTACATTGCACCTTTTAAAAATTCTTTATCCCCATATTGTTTTTTGAATAGATAAATTATCATAACAAGTGCAACACATGAAAAGTTCATAGGAATTATCTATGCTACTATGTGAGTGACCAAAAAAAACATAGAATGGAGATAAGCCTATGAACTATAACCATATTAACATAAATGAGCGTTCCTGCATCTATCAATTTCTCACTCTGGGCATGAGTATACGCGGGATTGCAAAGGCACTTCATAGAAGTCCTTCCACCATTTCCCGAGAGATAAAAAGAAATTCATACCGTACCTGGAGCAATTTCAAGGAGCATGATAGATATATTCCTGTAAAAGCCCAGGAAAAATATGAAGAAAGAAGGACCAGATGCCA
>NZ_JNKU01000001.1 GCF_000702165.1 Sharpea azabuensis DSM 18934 | reverse complement strand
AGGATTTCCTGTATGCATATTATATCATATCCCTAACCGCCATTCATCCCACGGCCTAAAGGCGCGTGGGTTTTCTGTCGGGAACTTTATAAAAATAGCTACCTCAGGTAGCTATTGAAAACGTAAGGGTAATTCCAACCCATTTGACTCTAGAATATCTTTATTTATAAGCATCTGTTTATCACCTTTTGTAACAAGCATGCCTTTATGAATGAGAATGACTTCATCAACAAGATCATAAGCCATATCTAGATCGTGAGTAGCAAGAATGATACTTTGGGGAAGTGATTTTAAGATATTGATAATTCTTCGTCTGGCCTTAGGATCAAGGAAGGCTGTTGGTTCATCAAGAAGCAGGATATCCGGTTCCATTACCAGTACTCCAGCTAATGCAACAAGACTCTTCTGCCCCCCTGAAAGCTTCGCACAATTTCTTGCAAGCAGGTCATCAATATGTAATTGGTAAGCCATCGCTTCGACCTTTTCTTTCACAACATCCTGATCCATTCCCTGGCTGACTAAGCCAAAGGCAATATCTTCATAGACCGTATTCATGAAGAGCTGATGGTCAGGATTCTGAAAGAGATAGCCCACCCGTTTGCGTATTGTATGTAGATTCTCTTTCTTCACTTCTATACCATCGACAAGAATCGATCCGGCCATGGGATGCAGGCCGACAATGGAAGTCAGAAGTGTACTCTTCCCACTGCCATTTTCACCAATGATAGCTGTCACAGGTGCATGGATGGTTGTTGTAAGATGATTGATAGCTATAATTGTATGATCATAGACAATACTGACATCATTAATTTGTATCATGATAACACCACCTTCAAAATAATCATTACACCCGCCATCAGTACTATGAGAAAGACATCTTCAGCATGTATTGACTGATGAGGTCCATAATAATGACCAGGATCATAACCCCTTAAGCTCATCGCATCATCAACTAAATGTGCATGATGCAAGCTTCTTACAAACAGCAAACCAAGAAAGCTTCCCATATGCTTCATCTCTAAGGCATCTTTTTTAAAATGTCTTAAAATATAGGCTTGATGCATCTTGCCTGCTTCTTCCACTAGTAAATAAATATAACGATATGTCACTAAGATAATGCTGACTAGAAAATAAGGAACATGCAGCATCACAAATGCCCCAGCTATATCTTCTAGTGGCGTTGTCGCCACAAACAAAAAGACAATGGCAAGACAGAGAAAGGTCTTAAGCATAATACTGATCATTGATAAGAGACCTATTGTTAGGGGAATATTGTAGAAACTGATTGGCGTTGGCATAAGAATAACATTGCTGAGGCCTAGAAAGAAAGAGAAAGGTAAGCCAATAAGTGTACGCTTCAGCATTTCTCTTACTGGAATCTTGGCAAGAAAGCATATAAGAATGACAAGGCAAATAAGAAAGAGATAGGAGAAGAGCGCATAGGATGTTGATGTTAAGGTAAAAATGATAAAGAATACTGTAAAGAAAAGTTTAACTATGGGTTGTAAGTGATGGATTGTTGTATCTTTTTTGGTCAGCTCTTCGATATGTTCTAAAGAAAAGAGGGAGTAGGCATATTTATTCATGACGATGTTTCTTTGAAAGCATATAGCCTGCGCCACCCGCTACTACAAGTACAACACCAGCTCCAATGATGCCTGCACTTGCCCCTGATAATGGAGAGTCGTTATTTTTAAAGGCATAATCAGGAAGTAATGATGTTTGTTCCTGAACTTTTGCGATTTCTTTCTTCGTTGTATTTTTCTCTTCGATTTCTGTTGAACCAGTAATGCTGGCAATTGACCATTCTAAGCCATCAGGATGACTTGAGGCAAAAAGTGACAATCCACCGGCAATCACAAGGGCGCTAAGGCCAATGATCAGGGATGCTTTCTTGCTTTCAACGGCATTTGTCATATAAAGTGCATCTTCAATAATAGCTGGGGAATATTTATTGACAAAGCCAACAACAGCACTTGTAATAAGCCCTTCAACAAGTCCAATCACCACATGAATTGGCAACATTAAGGCTATAAATGTAGTAAAAGGTAATGCGGTTATATGACTAGCGAGTGTCTGCAAGCTTACCGACAGTGCTCCTAGCTCTATACCAACAATACATGAAAGAATTGAAGCAATGGTCAATGTTTTACCATTAATTCCAAACTTATTTAATATTGGTTTAACGATAAGTGGATAAGCGACAAAGAGAGGTAAAACCCCCATATTGAAAATATTGCAGCCTAGCGCTAACAAACCACCATCACCAAACAAAAGAGCCTGAATGACAAGCACAGCAACAATGGACAAGAATGCAGGATACTGTCCTAGAACCATTGCCAGCATGATGCTCCCTAGAATATGGCCTGAAGAACCTGTCCCAGGTATTGTAAAATTGATCATCTGTCCTGCAAAGACAAATGCCCCCATCACTCCCATTAAAGCAACTTTATGAGACAGGTTGGCGGTATTACACTTCTTAATCGCATACGCAATCAAGAATCCAATTACAACATAAAAGATTACACCAACAGGTATCGAAATCAACCCGTCAGCCATATGCATCATAAAATTCATAACTTTCCTCCTTCAAAATACTGATTTTCATTTTAACATGTTTTCAGTTGTTATGCTAGAAAGAAGAAAAGTCTATATAAAAGGACTAGAATATCTTTAGAGTAAGTGCTTCTAAGAATCTAGGCAAAAGGGAAGAATGCAAATACGACATAAAGTTAAAGTCAAGATGCCAGTAAAGAAAAGAGGGTTTCTTAGAATAAAGAAAACTGTCATGGAAACCCATACTGTTGAAGTGGATGACAAGACTTATAAGAAACTTAAGCGAGATCATAAAGGTCAGCCTTATATAATTGAAGAGATGATGCTTTATGACGATATTTTCTTTGATGACTAGAAGCCATAAAGAAAAGCATATCAGCCATAATATGACTGATACGTCTTTTCGTCTATGCATAGTGATGAAGATAGTCGTTGATCTTTTGTGCAAGCTGTTGATGTCCCCGTAGTGTAAAATGTATGCCATCTTTATCCATATCTAAATCATCCTTCATGCTTAGATAATCAATATGATGCTTAATAGCAAGCTGTATCATAGCATCTTCAAGTTTCTTTGACTGATCGAATACATCTATAGGATAATCCCACCCAACTACACATTCATAATGAATATAAGGTGGTATCAACAATAATATCTTTTCATTTTCAAGTACAATGAGTTCTTCTAACTGCATGATGATACGATCAATCGAATAGCCACCAATAGATGAAAGGTCATTTGTCCCTAGCATGATAATCGTTAATTCATGGGGTTGTTGGATAGCTTTAGTAAAGCTACCTAAACAATTGGTCGTACGGCCACATACACCCTCATTAATAGTCTGATATTTCTCACTTTCTAGCAATCTAGGATAGTTGTCTTCAATCCTGCCACCTCCAGCATGATAGCCATATGTATTTGAATCACCAAAACAGAGTATTTTCATGATTTCCTCCAAAAAAAATCACTCATAAAGAGTGACTTTTTTATAACACAAGACTAGGTGCTGTATAAACACGAGCAAGAAGTTCCTGATTTAAGGCATAGAGTCCTTTTGGATCAGTACCAAATAAGTTATATTTCTTAATTAAATCATCAGCATTCTTTTCTTCTTCGCCCTGTTCTTTTACAAACCAGTCAAAGCACTGCATTGTACGATAGTCATTGACATCACTTGCAGCTTTATAGATTGTATTAATGAGACTTGTTACATACTGTTCATGTTCTAAGCCATAAACAAGTGGATCTTTTAAAGATTGATATGTTTTATCAGGCTTAGCAACAGCTTCAAAAGTAACACTTTCTCCATTATTTATGAGATATGTTCTCATTAACATCGCATGATCTCTTTCTTCCTGTGCCTGGATTTCATACCAGTGCGCAAAACCATCAAGACCCTGATCATGATAATAATTTGAGAAGTCTAAATAAAGATAAGCACTATAGAATTCCTGGTTGATCTGTGTGTTGATAAGTTCTTTTACTTTTGTATCTAACATTTTCTTTCTACCTCCAGTGCCACTATTATAGCACTCCTATGAAAAATAAGTTATAATTATTCGAAGAATTGGAGGGAAATTTCATGACACGTTGTTCCTGGTTGCCTGAGGGTGATAAACTCTATGAAAACTACCATGATCATGAATGGGGCAGACCGCTTCATGATGACCATAGGCTTTATGAGATGTTTGTTTTAGAGCTCTTTCAGGCTGGTTTATCATGGCGTATTATTTTAGGCAAGCGTGAAGCTTTTAGAGAAGCATATGATGATTTTGATATCAATAAGGTTGCTTGTTACGATGAAAAGAAAGTTGATGAATTGATGCAAAACAAAGCTATCATTCGCTCTTTAAATAAGATTAAAGCATCCATTTCAAACTCAAAGATTATCCTTACTATTATTAAGGAATATGGCAGCTTCAATAATTATGTTTGGTCCTTTACCAACAATCAAGTTATCTATGAAGTAGGAAAGACTACCAATGCTATCAGTGATGCGATGAGTAAGGACTTGAAAAAAAGAGGTGTAAAATATGCCGGAAGTGTAACTATCTATAGCTTCTTACAGGCTGTCGGTGTTATTAATAGCCATGAAAAAGACTGTTTTCTCTTCCATAAATAATAGAAAAACGGATTGCACAGAATTGTGTGCTTTCCGTTTTTAAACAACAATATTAAAATGACTATTTTACAGTAATAATAACGCGCTGATAACGTGTATTTGGAACATTCTTCTTTTCTGAGACTTGGATGATCATATGAATTGTGTCACCTTTTTTAGCATCCTTTGGAACAGTAAATGACATATTCTTTTGATCTGCATTGTTTATTTTAATTGTATCAATCTTTTCACTCTTATCTCGTTTTCTTATAACATTGAGCTGTAACCCACCCATTACTTCAGGTTGATCTTTCATTTTTGACACTGAGTCCTGATAAGTATCTGCTTCAAAATAACGCCACCATTTATAAGTCAATGCATCATGATCTTTATCAGTAGCTTTAGCTGTAAGTGTTACTTTTTCACCTGGCTTAGCCGATACATTGATACCTTGTTCAACACTCACCTCCGGAGCATTATTGCCTTCTTTTGATAAAGTCCATTGAACTCTATTAGCAAAGTCATTTTGAATATCATCAAACCATCTGCTTAATGTATATTGTGCTTCATATTGTTTTGTATATGGTTCATAATCCAGAACATTATTGACATATAGTTTATCAGTCTTTTTCCCAAAACGGCCGCCCCAGCCTCCATATGTTGGATTTTCCATAGAACGTAAGCCATTATTTATTAAATATAAGAATGATGGTGAATCACCTTCGGAAATAAAATCATACTTTTTATAGTTTGGGTTCTTTTTAAGATAATCCATTGTTCCTCTTTGTTCATCATAGAGTTCACCTTCAACCATCTTGCCATCACCCATAAGTGAATAATTAGCCATTAATGGCGAATTATTATTAACAATATTCTTATATTCCCAATCACTTTTTAGTGTACGGTTAACCTGATCACTATGTAATTGCCATGCATAGGCAAAATGCCAGAAGTTTGACTTATCATTAATAACTTTAATATTACTCCAATTTTTTGCTATATAATTCGAATAGCTCTCATCCTGGTCTAAGATAATATAAAGAACAAGTTTATCATTAATCTTCTTTTGGATACTTTTCCATTTATCTGTGCCTTTATATCTTTCTTCTATTGACTTAAGAGCACGAGCAGTTGTATTTGTACCACCCCAGGTCTGAACATATAATTGTCTCTTATCATCATCTAAAAAGAGCTTTTCAAGAAATTTAGAACCTTCAGTAACTTCATCCATCTCACCCTTATTTTTAATATTTCCAATTTTCGTTATACTTTTTAATTTTGTGGCAGTTGGATATGTTGCATCATGTGCTTTTAGATTATCATAGACCTTTCCATAATCATCAATATACTTATATAACCAATCACTGCCAGTCCATCGAAATGGCTTAATCCCTTTAGCATTGTCTCCAGCATAATGATACATTGAACTCGTAAGAACAATACCTGCAATATCCATTTCATTCGCATAAAGCAATGCACGTATTACCGAGTTTCTGTCATCCACTTCTCCATCAGTAGTAATCACTGTTCTTGCCTTTTCTTGTTTAAAGCGGGTTATAACATTCTCTTTCTTGGACGTCCCACCACATCCTGCAAGCATGCCTGCAGCCAAAATAACTTCTACAATTTTCCTTAACTTCATAACTTCCTCCTTAAATACTGAGATAAGTATAAAAAAGATAATCATAAAAAATAAGTTCATTTATGACCTATTGAGAGTCATTTTTGAACTTATTGCGAAATACATTAGGTGTTGTTCCATGATATTGTTTAAAGGTATTATGAAATGATTTTGTGTTAGGGAAACCTGATTCTATGGCTATTTCCTTGATTGTATACTTTGAATGAAGCAATAGGCCAGTTGCTTTTTCTAGGCGTTTATTATTGAGATACTCTTTTATTGTAATATGTGTATGATCCTTGAAAGCTCTAAGCATGTAGCCATAAGAAAAGCTGAATTGTTTAGCTAAACTCGTCATTTTGATATCTTCCCGGTAGTGTTCATCTATATAATGCATAATCGCAATCACAAAATCAGGAGTAGGATTACTACATTTATTAATCATTCTATCACTAACATATAAAGATAATTCATCTATCAAGAGATATACGAAGCCCATGGTTGCGAGTCTATGTTCAGTGATATATTCATTACAAAAATACTCTATGAGCTTTTTAAGCTTACAGTGATTTTTACTAATATGATTTCTAAACTTTATATGATCAATTTCCGGATAGATGGATTGAAGCATATCATATTCAAGCTGAATAATATAACATCGATATTTTTCATCTGCCTCCAGCAAGGATGTTGAATGAATTTCATTATGATTAATAATCGCTATCTCGCTTCTTTTAATAATATAGACAGAGCCTTCAATCATTATTCTAAAAGAACCCGAGACTGGCATAATAATCTCCACGCCATGGTGAAAATGAGCATTTGTATCAGGTACTTCATATTCTTTCGTATTCATGACAATGATATTGACTCCTACACTATCATAGGGAATCTTCTCATATAATATGTCATCTCGCCAGTTTTTTACAGACATTCCATTTATTGCTTTAATCATTCCTATCACCTTTTATGACAACTTGTATTAGATAATCTCTAACTGTTCTTATTTTAATACAATTTTGTTTATATTTCTTGAAAAATTTTCATGATTGTATACAGAGAATTATAACATTCATAAAAAAAGCCTGAGGTTGAATAACCTGAGGCTTTATGCTTGATCGTTGTTGTAGCGGGAGAGGAACTTCTTTGTACGTTCATGCTGTGGATGGTTGAACACCTGATCAGGAGTGCCCATTTCACAGACTTTCCCCTGGTCCATGAATAATACTATGTCACTGACTTCTTTCGCAAACTGCATTTCATGTGTCACAACAGCCATCGTCAGGCCTTCTTTCGCCAGATTCTTCATGACATCAAGAACATCACCAACCATTTCAGGGTCCAAGGCACTTGTTGGTTCATCAAAGAGAATGACATCCGGGTTCATACAAAGCGTACGGGCAATCGCTACTCTTTGTTTCTGCCCACCTGACAATGTTGTAACAGAAGCATTCGCAAAGCGTTCCATGCCTACTTGCTTAAGATATTTTAAGGCTGCATTTTTCGCTTCTTCCTTGCTTCTTTTGAGCACTTTGATTTGAGCAAGCATACAGTTCTCAATAACGCTTTTGTTTTCAAATAAGTTAAAGCTCTGGAAGACCATGCCAACCTTGGCACGATAGCTATTGATATTCTTGTGTTGGCGAATATCTTCGCCATGATAGAGAATCTCTCCCCCATCTGGTATTTCAAGCAAGTTCATGCATCTTAATAATGTACTCTTGCCTGAGCCTGAAGAGCCAATAATCGTAATAACCTGACCCTTATCAATAATAAAATCAACATCTTTTAATACCTCAAGCGCACCAAAAGATTTTTTTAAATGTCTGACTTCAATAACGTGTTCCATTGTCTTTACCTCTATGCACATGCATCCATTGTTGTAGCTTTATTTGTCTTGTTGAGCTTCTTTTCAATCGTATTCAAGACAAATGTCGCAATAGTCGTCAGGGCTAAATACATAATTGCTACTAACATATAGATTTCAGTATATTTCATTGTTGAACCAGCAATGCTTGTTGCCTGGAAGTAGAGTTCTGTGACCGCAATTGCATTCAACATACAACTGTCCTTGATATTGACAATAAGCTGGTTACCAATAGAAGGGAAGCTGTTTTTAATAGCCTGTGGTAAAATAATGTTGAAAAGTGTCTGGCCATTTGTCATACCTAATGCCTTAGCGCCTTCATATTGCCCACGGTCAATCGCCTGAATACCAGAACGAATAATTTCCGCCATATAGGCTGCGGTATTGATGGAAATAATAATCAAGCCTGCTGTCAAACCATCCCAATGGAAGATGGGCTTCAATAAGTAATAAAGGAAGACAGCCTGAACCATCATTGGTGTTCCTCTAAAAATCCAGACATAGAAAGAAGTCAGCCCTCTGCCAAACTTCTTAAGTGCCTTGATTGAAGATGAATCCAGTGGATCAATCTCTAGCGAACGAATAGCGCCTAACAATAAACCAATAATTAAACCTGCAACTGTACCTACAATCGCAAATGTCAAAGTCATGGCAATACCATAGCCAAATAATGGCCAGCCATCAATTAACGTCTGCCAAGCAAAATGAAAATCAATACTCATAACACTTATCCCCCTATTGATCATTATAGAGTGGAGCTCTATTAACAGCTCCTTCCATAATCTTTTGTCTTTCTTCTTGTGAAATGGAATCTAAGGCTTTCTGGACATCCTTAAAGAGCAATGTATTACGGCTGTTGTTTTTCATGCCAATCGATACAGTTGTATCCACCTTAAAGCCCGTTCCTTTATTAAATCTTACAATAGCCAAGTCCTTGTTTGCCTTGACAATACCAGTAGCGACAGGAAGTTCAGCAGTTATGCCATCCGTATCCTTGCTTCTTAACGCCATAACAAGTTCAGGATATGTTGATTTAGGAACCTGATGCTTAACCCCTTTGATCTGATCGATAATCGTATCATAGTTGGTATTCTTCTGTCCCATAACACGGCTTCCCTTGAATTGGGCGATGTCATAATACTGAGATTGTTTACTGTTCTTTCTAACAACCATAACCATGTCACTTGAATAATAAGGTGTGGTGAAATCCATGCCCTTCTCTCTTTCAGGGCTAGCTGTCATACCGGCAATAATTGCATCAATTTCACCAGACTCCACGGCACTAGGCAAGCCTTCCCAGCTGATTTTCTTAATGACAAGCTTCTTGTGAATCTTCTTGGCAATTTTTTGTGCTATGACTACGTCATACCCATCGGCAATACCAGCACCACCATCAAGATATACACCTGTTGAGCCTCTCTTGATTGCTTGCCAGTTAAATGGCTGATAGGCAGCTTCCATACCAACGACAAAATTGTCTTCAGTATTCTTTGTCGTCATGCATCCTGTTAGGACAAATGCCAGCATGATAATGACTAACTTTTTCATATTTTCATCCTTCCCGATGAAGAATAAAAAGGACTATGCATTATTTGCATAGCCTTTGTGATTGCTTTACAGATAACGCCTCTTCTTACGAAGGAGTGATTAATGTCTTTCACTAATCCCCAAGAATATCACTACCATGACATTCTTTCGGCGATGATTACCTTTCATATGCTTCAACCAATGTCTTGTCCCCATACTACTCTGATGCACCGCAGCCTTTATCTTCATCTTTAACCCCATTATACTGACTTCTACTCATTAATCAACAAAAAAGACTTCTTAGCCTATTAATCCTTGAATAAACACAATAATAATCAAAACAGGCAAGACATAACGGAAATAAGGTAACATCCATCTCTTTAGCTTTAAGCCCTTGCCCGTATTGACTTCATTAAGATAATTATCCTGACACCAGCCATAACGACTCACACAGAAAAGTAGAATAATAAGCGAACCTATTGGTAAGATGAAATTGCTGACGAGAAAATCTTCCATATCTAGAATATTCTTTGAACCAACTGTTATCCAGCTTAAGACATTATAGCCAAGTACACATGGCAATGATAGGACAAAGATGGTCACACCAGAGATCACTGTTGCCTTTTTACGAGTCCAGTTAAAATTATCCATAAAGCTCGCAATAATATTTTCAAATACAGCCATCACCGTTGTAAAAGATGCAAATGTCATAAAGACAAAGAAAAGCGTTCCCCAGATCTGTCCGAATTTCATATTAATAAAGACTCTTGGCAAGGTCACAAAGATAAGTGATGGTCCTGAATCAGGTGCGACACCAAAGGCAAAACAAGCTGGGAATATAATCAATCCACTCATAATAGCGACAAAAGTATCTAATGAGGCAATGGTTATTGATTCACTTAAGAGCGTTTGGTCTTTAGACATATAACTACCAAAGATTTCCATACTCCCCATACCTACGGAAAGGGTGAAGAATGCCTGACTCATGGCTGCCATAATGACATGCCCTAACCCACCTGCTTTTTCAACATTCCGGATATTTGGCATAAGATAGAACTTAAAGCCAGCTTGTCCACCTTTTAAAGTAAAGGAATGTAAGGCAAGAATGACAATAATACTTAGTAATAATGCCATCATGACTTTAGTCATCTTTTCAACGCCATTCTGTAAGCCAAATGAACAGATCACAAATCCCGCAATAACTGTAATAGCCATGGCTATCATCATTTCACTAGGTGATAACAGCATCTTGTTGAAAACGGCATCAACCTGCTGTGTCTTAAGATGCTGGAACTGGCCTGAGGCAAACTTAAAGGCATAATTAAGCATCCAGCCTGATACTGTTGTATAGTACATCATTAAGACAATACAGCCAAGATTCGCAATCCTCCCATGAAGATGCCATTTTGCCCCTGGCTTTTCAAGCTTACGATAAGCCTGATAAATACTTTTCCCACTCGCTCTTCCGACAGCTAATTCCATGGTGAGAATGGGCACACCAATAATCAATAAAAACAATAGATAGATGATGACAAATAAGCCACCACCATTCTGTCCAGCCAAGAATGGAAACTTCCAGACATTGCCAATACCTATCGCACACCCAGCACTGACAAGAATAAAGCCCAGTCTTGAGCTAAAACCTTCCCTTTTCATAAAAACCTCCTCAAATTGTGCCTTTCTATTCTATCATAAAAGAAAGAAAAAACTACTTTTTTGAAGATTTTGTAAGCAAATAGGACTGTTGGAGAAGCTCTTCTATTCGAGAATCTTCAAGCGTATCATCAAGAATAATGGAAACCCAGTTCTTCTTATTCATATGATAACATTCATAGATGCCTTCTTCTAAGATGAGCCTATCAACATCTGCTGGGGGAGCCTTGACATTCATGACTTCACACATGCCCTCTCCCTTTGATATCTTTGATCGTTCGATATACATGATAATCGTGATCCATTTCTTATTGTCCTGATGGCGATAGATGGCATGCTGATTGGTCTTCCAGGGAAATTCCGGCTTGAGATGGTAGTTGTCTTCAATCCACTTCGCAATGCGCATTGTCTGGTTGTAGACAAAGAGCTGGTCATCAAAGCAATGTGTGACTATATCTTCTAAGAGGGCCTGATAGCTTTCTCTGACTTGTGAGATATATGTACCTTTTGATAATGATGAATGAATCAAGGCGTATTCTTCATTGAAAGAAGCATCATAGACATGACATGCAACATGATCACTAACTTCAACAATACAATAAAACGCATCATCAAAGAAGTAACGTTTGTAGAAGTAGCAGTCCCCTTTCTTTATAAAGCCATAAGCGATTAGCTTTTTGATATTGGCTTTCTTGCGATTAAAGATGTCTTCTTGTGCCATGAGTCATCACCTCGAGATGTTTAATATATTTGGCAGGAATAGTCTTATCAACAATGGTAATCGTATGAAAATCATAATTGATATGGGCAAGCATGCCTGTTAGCTTCACATATTTCCCTTCATCATAATAAATACAGCTTACCATATCTCCCTCTTTAATTGAGGCAAGAGTATAATCAAGTTCTTCAAGTGTATCTTCTAAAATGCTTGCTTGAGAGACAACTTGTTTTTCTTTCTCTTTCAGTGCTTCTTTATAGCCCTTAAGTGCGGCGAAGGGCATGAATTGTTTAGCGCGTTGGTAATTGTCCATCTTCCCATGTTTCATCACCTTTTCGATGTCCTCCTATCTGTTCATGACGCTCTTTTGCCGTCGCGCCTTTTTCAAAGTCTCTTGCCTTAAGCAAGGCATTCGCCCCAAATTTCTTGCGAATAGCCAATGTCACTTCCGCAAGCTTTTTATCTTCTTCAATCGCTTCCTGATCACTAAAGAGATCATAAGATTCATACATCTCATCTTCTACCCGCAAGTAAGCTAGCATCATTCTTCTTACGCCATAGCGTTTATCACAGATTTTCCGATAGAGCTTAATTGTTTCATCGACAAGAATACGGCTTGAAGACGTATTGACACTTAGTGTGATAACTTTACGGCTTGGATTACGGGTATTTTTTGTATAGCCTAACATGAGTGAAATCTGTGATGTCACTAAGCGAGCATCGACAAGTTCATAGGCAAGATCCTCAGCCATTTCTTTCACCACAATAAGACCTTCTTCAAAGCTATAATCACGACTTAAGACCTGGCCGCTTGTCAATGAATGATTCTTAGGAGCAAAGTGCTTAATATCCGCAATCGTTACACTTTCCCTGCCCCAGGCATGATCTATCAATAACTCCGCATCAATACCAAACTGCCGATAAAGTTCGTCTTCATTATAATGGGCAAGCTGACGCATTGTATAGATATGCATTTGTGCTAAATGCTTGGCAATGCCTTTGCCAATACGCCAGAAATCTGTTAAGGGCTGATGATCCCATAATGTTTTTCGAAAAAGCTCTTCATCAAGATAGCCTATATGATCATCAACATGCTTAGCTGTTATATCCAAGGCAATCTTTGTAAGATACATATTGGTACCAATACCTGCTGTAGCTGTAATACCGGTATTTTGATAGATATCATCCATGATCATGACGGCAAGCTCTTTGGCGCTCATATGATAAAGGGAAAGATAGTTCGTAATATCTAGGAAAGCTTCATCAATGGAATAGACATGGATATCATCTTTAGAAATATATTTGAGATAGATGGCATAGATGGATGCTGAGACATTGATATATTCCTGCATCCGTGGTGTTGCCATTATGTAGTTGATATGCTTGGGAATTTCAAATACACGGCAGCGGTTCTTCACGCCTAATGCTTTTAAGGCTGGAGAAACAGCTAGACAGATGGTCTTTTCTGTTCGACTGCTATCGGCAACGACAAGATTGGTGGTCATTGGATCTAAGCCCCTTGCCACACATTCCACTGATGCATAAAATGATTTTAAATCAATACATAAATAGATATGGTTCATATGACCTCCATTAAAAAAGGCAGTTTTGTTTCTGCCTAATTCTTCATCCATTGCATGATGGCTTCAACAGTTTCTTCTTGTTGCTGCAAAGACGTGATTGCCGCTTTGCCATCACCTGATTGCTTGCCATAATTCGCAAACTGTCCATGATTGCCACCTTCAATAATGACTTCCTTTGTCTGCTTTGGGAAGTTCTTTTTATTTTTCTGATAGCTTTTCTTATTCAAAACATGGTCCTGACTGCCATAAAGCGTTATTGCTTTCAAAGAAGAGTTTTTAAATGAATGGGTTGGATAGCTAGCCAAAAAGATCATCCCATCAAAGTCTTTTTGATGCTTATAGGCATATTGACTTGCCATGACACCACCTAATGAATGTCCGCCAATATACCATTTTGTCACTTCAGGATATTCTTTTTGCATTCCCTCTGCTTTGTCAGACGCAAAGACGGCAAGATTAAAAGGCATATGGGGACATAGACAAAGAATTCCTTGATTGGCAAGCTTCTTTAAGAGAGGCGCATAGGCTTTATATTCCACCTTGCCTCCTGGATAGAAAATGAAGCCGGCTTTAATTTGCCCTTCTGGCTTGAAGACCAACAGCTGATCATCTTTGGCAGCCTTCTTTTGTTCAGCTGTAAGAATGTTGTTAGCTGCATGGGTTGCATGATAATAATCATTGACATATATGCCAAATGCCATTGCCAATACAAGCACAAGTACGAGAATAATGCCAATCACTCTTTTGATAATCTTTTTCATTAATAAATCACCGCTTATAGTTTACATATTTCTTTTTGAATTGTCAAAAACGACCATCGTAATGGTCGTCTTAATCATTGAGCCTTTCAACTGTTTCTAACAAGCCGCCAGTCAATGCATTTTTCACCTCATCTGATAATTCATCCACCTTCCAGCTGCTTTTCTTTGTTAAGGTAAAATAAATAGTGGACTGATAATCCTTTTGCGTGAGATGAGCAATATCATTGGTTAGCTTTTCAATTGCTTTCTCTTTGATTTCAAAACGCTTAGCACCACTAAATCTTGTGACCACAACTCTTGCCTGATAGTCTTCAAGCCAGTCTTTTAAAAGCTTGCCACTATCATAGGTTGTAATGGTGACTTGGATCTTGGCATGATTGTTATGCAAAGCCACAGCATTGATCGTGAAATCAAAGTCAAGAAACTTCTTCAAAGCTTCTTTTTTAAGATTGGTTGTATCAACACCATGAAGATAATCATCGGCCACATCAATATCTTCCTCAATGTCTTTCTTAGACATCTTCCCGCCATAGCTTAAATAAACCATTCTGGCATTCTGCTTCTTTAGACCATTAAGGAATGTAGTGAGTGTCTGTTCTGGTGTCATCATATGACAGCCGGTTAGTAAAAATAATGTTATGATGAATAATAAAGACTTCTTCTTCATATGAATACCCTCATCCATATTATATAGAATTCTTTCCTATAAAAGATAGAGAACAGAAAAAATTCGTAAAAAAACACGCAGGCTAGACAAGCTTACGTGTGAGATATTTATAGGCAATAAGTGAGGCAATCGATGTCAATAACCAGCTGACAGGATAACAATAAAGCAATACTTCATAACTATGAATCATTTTGGCGATGGTAAAGACCCAGATAATACGACTGACACAAATGCCAAAGACAGCCACAAGCGTTGGGACAATCGCATAGCCAAAACCACGCATTGCTCCTGACAGAATTTCAATGGACATATTCAGTATTTCAAAAGTGATCAGAACATACATACGTCTAACTGCATAGTCAAGGACATGCGGATCACTTGAGAAGATGGAGGCAAGCGGTCTTGCGAAAGCCACAAAAAGAATCGTTGAAACAATCGTGACAACACTCGCTTCCATCCAGCAATATTTAAGCACCTGATGACAACGGTCCATTTTCCCTGCACCATAGTTCTGACCCACAAAAGTAATAGCAGCCTGGCCAAAGCCTTCAAAGAAATAATAAGACAGTATTTCAAAGTTCAAGGCTGCTGCGCTTCCTGCAATCGCATAAGATCCAAATTGGTTCAACTGTGATTGAATGATGACATTGCTGATGGAAAAGAGGGCGCCTTGCATACCTGAAGGAATACCAATCTTAAGAATATGCAGCAACAAGTCTTTATGAATATGACATTGCTTGAATGTAAAATGGGTTATTGTTGTATCATGGGTAAGATAGATAAGCAAGAAAAGTGAAGAAAAGATATTGGATATAACAGTTGCATATGCTACCCCATCAACACTCATGCCTAGTCCTACCACAAAGACAAGATTCAAGATGACATTAATTACCCCTGCAATCGATAACGCAATAAGCGGTAAACGCGTCTCTCCTCTACTTCTTAGAATGGCTGCCTCGAAGTTATAGAGAACAATAAAAGGTACCCCTAGGAAATAAATACGCAAATAAAGTACGGCTAAGGAAAGGATATTACTTGGTGTAGCCATCAATCTTAATAGCTGTGGGGCAATCAACAGACCAAAGGCCATTAAGATAACACCAAGAATAACAGCAAAAAGCATTGATGTATGGACAGCCTGCTTGGCTTTCTTTTCTTTATTTTGACCAATAAGTGTTGCAATGACAACATTACTGCCAATTGATATACCAACAAAGGTATTGACAAGAAGGTTAATGACTGAACCATTGGCTCCAACAGCACCAAGGGCATTGCTTCCCGCAAAGTTTCCAACAACCGCTACATCTGCACTGTTGAAGAGCTGTTGAAGTATCGAAGAAACAGCAAGCGGTAACGCAAAAAAGAAAATCTTGTCAGCAAGACTTCCTTCTGTCATTTTCATGGTTTGTTTCATTTTATTCCTCCAGGCTTCTGCCAAAGCCTAAGAAATTCAATCCTAAGTGCAGATTGATGAATTCTGTTAGATCAAAGTTCTCATTTCTAAGTCCTGTCAATGATCCTTCAAATTCTTCATCACCGATGACAACCTTCCATTTACCATGATGGGGAAACATTGGAATCATGATCAGTGAATGTAATGTTTCATTGATGATATTGGTAATCATATTATATTTATGCTCATCAATTTCAATATTACTGCTGACACCATCATGAATGAAGGTAATGGTGCCTTGATCAAAGATGAGCTCTTCTGTTTTTTCTTTATTTGAAGATATGATATCTAAATCCAGCATAACAGCCCTCCCTTTTGTAAGCTCTTTCATAACTATAGAACGGTTTTATGCAATCGTCAATGACAAATAGACGTCAATTATATTCTTACTTCAAGATAGCATCTCGTAATTCATCCGTATTAGAGACGATTGTCTTGGCATGATGCTTTTTTAAGAATGATGTTGTTCTAAAGCCCCAGTTAACTGCTACAACATCCATATGGGCATTAGCGCCAGTTTCAATATCAATTTCAGAATCCCCCACATAGAGTGCCTCTTCCCTCTTGACATCAAGCACACTTAAGCACTGATTGCACATATCTGCTGCCGGCTTTCTCTTTATGCCACTCTTTTCTCCTAAATAGAAATCAAAATATCCATTGAACTGATCTTTGACAAGTTTTTCTACGGCATCATTTTGTTTATTGGAAACGACTGCTATTTTAATATGTAATTCTCTTAGTTTTCTCAACAGTTCTAAAATGCCTGGATAGGGGCTTGTCTTGATTTTACAATGATTGACATAATAAGCTCTAAAGACTTTCTGGACACGGTTAATTTCCTCATTGCTGACACTTGCTGGCAATACTTCTGCGCTTGTTCCAATGACATACAGATCTTCTTCCTTCATGCCTGTTTCTAAACATAGCGCTCTTGTAATGGCAACCTTTACCCCACTACCAAAGCATATCTTTGTATCTTCAACTTGTAAGTCATGACGATGACCAGTTTCTTTTAAAGCATAGTTCAAGCTTCCATTTAAATCTTCGATGGTATTCAGGATTGTTCCATCCATATCAAATATTACAGCTTTATACATATTCATTCCTTCTTTCTCAAGCATTATACCTTTTTATCTCTTTTCATGAAAGAGTCAATATTATCTGACTTGTCGCGATGTATTATTTTGATAATATCTCATCTTTTCTTCATACATCATACTTTCTGCTTCTCTTACCAATAACTTCAGCTCTTTATTTTCAGTCATTTTACTATAGCCCAGAGAAAGATGATAGTTTTTAAGAGCTGCTTGATGGTGAATAGCTGTGATTGTCTCTTGAAGTTTATCATTATCATGAAATAAGAATGCGACAAACTCATCCCCACCAACACGAAAACAATGTGCTTTTTCAAAATATTCAGCTAGAATACGAGCTACATATTTTAACATCTCATCCCCAGCCATATGACCTTCCTTATTGTTGAGTTCATGAAGACCATTGACATCAATATAAATACAATATGCAGGATGATAATTCTTGCTTTCTAAGATCTGTTCAAAACTGTTACGATTTCTTAAGTCAGTAAGTACATCATTCTCGCTCAAATGCTGATATTTCAGCTTTAAATAGATATTCTGATATTTGACTTTCATCATATAGCTACTGACAATAATGCTGATTAAGGGAAAGATGATCCCATTCACACAATCAAACAACAAAACATCCCGATCATCAAATAGAAAAGAAAAGACTAAAAACAATAACGCAAAGAAACAAATAAAAAGAGCCATATGTTTTGGTTTATCAGTAAAGAATAGTGGTAAGGCAAGAATAATGGCAACAAAGCTAACCGCAGGATGATCAGGATTAAGATAGGTGGAGAGAATGATGGCATAAAAAAGCAAGAGTGCACAGAAAATATGGATCTCTGCAATAATCAGCTGATGACTGTTCTTTTTATAATGAGTGATGAACAATAAAAATAATCCGACTATCAGCATTAAGGAAACATGAAGAATGGTTATTGAAATAGGATCATGAGCAGCATAAGAAACAACTGACATCACAAAAGTAAAGAGGATTGTCAAAAAAGCTAGCGTTTTTAAACTCATATAGTTCTCTCTTCGTACTGTATCAGCTATTGCTAAATAATCTTCATTTGTTAAATCAATACGAAAGAACTTAATCAATTCCTTCAAATACATATTGCTTCTCCTTGTCAATAAATAAAACACGCTTATTATATCATGAAAATCTCTTAAAAAAAAAGAAAGCACTTAGGCTTTCTATAAGTCGAGTTTGAGATCATCTTTCTTGATCCAGCCAAGCTTTCTAAAAAGCTGACCAAATAGATATGTGATAATAGCTGGTAAGACAAAAGAAATCATAATCAATCCAATCCAGTCAAAAGCAGTGATGCCACTCATCTTGCCACTAGCGATATCTTTCACCCAGCCAGTATAGACACCAATCTGACCAACAAGACCACATGTTCCCATCCCACTTGAAACAGCTGCACCATTCATTTTCAATTTGAAGATACATGTCGCAATTGGGCCGGTAATAGCTGACGTAATGATTGGTGCTAACCAGATTTTTGGATTCTTAACAATATTGCCCATCTGCAGCATACTTGTGCCAATGCCTTGAGCAAACAAACCACCAACACCATTTTCCTTATAACTCATGACGGCAAAGCCAATCATCTGCGCACAGCATCCAGCTAACGCTGCCCCACCGGCAAGACCTGTTAGATTGAGAGCTGCACAGATGGCTGCTGAAGAAATAGGTAATGTCAAAGCAATACCAACAATCACTGATACAACAATACCCATTGTAAATGGCGCTAATTCCGTTGCCCACATAATCGCATTCCCCACACTGCTTGCAGCATTACCAATTGCAGGAGCCCAAAGCATCGCTAAGCCAACCCCAACGAATATTGTTACAAATGGTGTGACAATGATATCAACCTTTGTTTCCTTGCTGACGATTTTCCCTGCTTCACTAGCAATAATGGCAACAACTAAGACGGCTAAAGGTCCACCTGCGCCTCCTAGCGTATTGGCGGCAATACCCACTGCCGTTAAACTAAAGAGAACAAGCTGTGGTGCCTGCAAAGCATAGCCAATCGAAATAGCCATGGCAGCCCCTGTTGCACTTGTCGCAAAACCACCAATCTTCACCAAAAGACTGATGCCTAGCTGCGTCCCCAATGTATTCATGATGGTTCCAATAAGTAATGACGCAAACAGACCCTGAGCCATCGCTCCTAGCGCATCAATACCATAACGCTTTAATGAAATCTTGACATTTTTTCGTTCAAGAAATGCATTGACCTGATCCATAATTCCCCTCCTGTATATATGTGTCATTTTATATGTCTTGACACCTGTCTATGAGTATATACAAAAACAGGAAAAATGCAACACTTTTCTTAACAACATATGACTAGAAACATAACTTACTCTGTACTATAATAGCTCCATGAACCATTATGTTTATATTCTAGAATGTTCTGATCACAGCTACTATACTGGCTATACGAATGATTTAATGAAGCGTCTTACTACCCACAACAAGGCAAAAGGGGCTAAATATACAAAGGCAAGACTACCCGTCAAGCTTGTCTACTTTGAACATTTTGATGACAAAAGTACTGCCTTGAAGAAAGAATATGCCATTAAGCAGCTGACTAGAAAAGCAAAAGAAGAACTTATCATGAAAGGAAAAGCTATGAAATATATTTTATTTGATCTAGATGGTACATTAACTGATAGTGGTGAAGGTATTATCAAGAGTGTTATTCATGCCCTCAATTACTATGACATCCATCTTGATTTAGAAGACTTGAAAACCTTTGTTGGACCACCACTTTCTTTATCCTTTAAGAAATATGGTATACCGGATGATGAAATCGAACATGCCATTAAGCTCTTTAGGGACCGTTATTTGACAGTGGGCAAATTTGAAAATCACCCCTATCCTGGTATTATTGCAATGCTTGAAGAATTAAAGAAAGAGTACAAGCTCTTTGTTGCAACAAGTAAGCCTGAAGTGACAGCTATTGAAATTTTAAAACACTTTGATATGGATCAATATTTTGAAAAGATAGCTGGGGCAACAAGCAGTCATGAAAGAGAAACAAAGCATCAGGTTATTGACTATCTCTTAAATACGATTGGTGATGAGCATCAATTCATTATGGTTGGTGATACAGCTTTTGATGTTATTGGTGCGAAGAAAGCACATATTGAAACAATTGGTGTGAGCTGGGGATATGGCAAGATAGAAGATTTGGAAAAAGCAGGTGCGATTGCCATTGCCAAGACACCTGAGGAATTAAAGAAATTGTTGGAATGTTATCCATTGTGATGGCTTTCCAACTTTTTTTTGAGAAAGTATGAATTTACTACACTGACAAATATGCAAAGTATATAATGAAGATAGTTGGAGGTATACTTTTATGAAGGATTTAGAATTGGGCGCAAGAATTAAGGAATTGCGTATAGAAAAAGGCCTAACGCAGCAGCAAGTTGCCGATGTCCTTGATGTCACTCCGGGTTACATTAGTAATGTTGAAAACAATCGTACGGCTATGAGTATTCATTGTCTTGCGAATTATGCAAAGCTGATAGGTATTACTGTTGACTATCTTATTGGTGCACAAGAAGAAGGCTATTCAAGTCATGCCCTTGATGCTGAGCTTGTCAATGAAATCAACAAACTCTCTGATGACAATAAAAATAAGCTTTTGAAAGTTTTAAAAATCATTAACAAGTAACTACTTACAATCTGATTGCCTCAAAAAAAGCAGCTCAATAATTGAGCTGTTTTCTTATAGAAGATGAATTGTCAAAATAAGCTGAGCAAAGACAATGGAAACCATTGAAGCAAGCTTAATGAGGATATTGATGGATGGTCCAGATGTATCTTTGAATGGATCACCAACTGTATCACCAACAACAGCGGCACGATGCTGCTGTGAGCCTTTACCACCATGATGTCCGGCTTCAATATACTTTTTCGCATTATCCCAGGCACCACCTGCATTACTCATCATAATTGCAAGTACGAACCCAGTGACCGTATTACCAGCAAGCATGGCAACAACACCATCAGGTCCCGTAATCATCCCAAAGACAACTGGAATGATGACGGCAATTAAGGCAGGTGCAATCATCAATTTCTGAGCACTACGTGTACACATATCAACACAGCGTTCATAATCAGGTTCAGCCTTACCTAAAAGTAAGCCTTTGATTTCCTTAAACTGACGACGGACTTCAATAACGATGGCTTCGGCTGCTTTGCCAACAGCTGACATTGTCAAAGCTGCAAAGAGGAATGGCAGCATACCACCGACAAATAAACCAACAAGAATGATTGGATTATTAACAGCGAGATTGAATGTAAAGTTCTTGTCCAAGGAATGAATACGATCGATATAAGATACAATCAAGGCAAGGGCTGTTAAGGCAGCTGAGCCAATGGCAAAGCCTTTACCTGTTGCAGCAGTTGTGTTTCCTAAGGAATCAAGTGCATCTGTACGATCACGGACTTCTGACTTCAAGCCAGCCATTTCCGCAATACCACCAGCATTATCAGCAATAGGTCCATAGGCGTCTGTTGCAAGGGTAATACCTAAAGTTGAAAGCATACCAACAGCCGAGACACCAACACCATATAAGCCCTGAGCAAAATCACCGCCACGTGATGAAGCAAAGTAGCTGACCAGAACAGAAATACCGACAATGACAACAGGGACAACCGTTGACATCATGCCCAGTGATAAACCACTGATGATGACAGTACCAGCACCTGTTTCAGCACTTTCAGCAAGCTTTCTTGTAGGCTTATAAGTATCACTTGTGAAATATTCTGTACTTGCACCAATCAATACACCAGCTAATAAACCAGAAAGAATGGCAATATAAACACCCATATGACCTGGTAAAAGGAATTTAATGGCGAAGAATGAAGCAATGATAATCAGAATAGAACTTGTATAAGTTCCTGTACGTAAGGCTTTTAAGAGGTTCTTCTGGGAAGCACCTTCTTTTGTCTTGATGAGGAAAGTACCAATTATTGAACATAGCACACCAAGAGCAGCAATAACCATTGGGACAGCAACACCCTTTAAACCATAGTCAGCCGCAACAGCCAAAGCAGCCGTAGAAATAATCGAACCAACATAGGATTCATATAAGTCAGCACCCATACCAGCGACATCACCAACATTATCACCAACATTATCAGCAATAACAGCAGGATTACGTGGATCATCTTCTGGTATACCAGCTTCAACCTTACCTACAAGATCGGCACCAACATCAGCTGCTTTTGTAAAGATACCACCACCAACACGGGCAAAGAGCGCCATACTACTTGCACCCATACCAAATGTCAGCATATTGCTTGTAATCTGTACTAAGCGTGCATCCATTGCCAGATCTCTAAAGGCAAAATTCAAAATGAAATACCAAATGGTCAAATCAAGAAGCCCTAAGCCAACGACTGTAAAGCCCATAACGCTACCAGCTGAAAAGGCAACACGTAAGCCCTTGTTGAGCGATTTGCTGGCGGCATTTGTCGTACGACAGTTCGCCATTGTCGCTGTACGCATGCCAATAAAGCCAGATAAGCCTGAGAACACACCGCCGGTAATAAAGGCAAATGGTGTAAACCAGCTCAAGAGATGACAAGCTGCCATAATACAAAGAATGACAAATAAGGCAATAAAGAACATCGAAACGCCACGATACTGTCTTTTCAGATAAGCATTAGCGCCGCGGCCAATGAGTTCCGAAATCTTGGTCATACGTTCACTACCTGTGTCTTCTTTCTTGGTCTTGATGAAGTTATAGGCAGCAAAGCATAATGCCATCAACGACCCAATACCAGTAAAATAAATTGCTGTAAGTCCACTCATAAACATTTCCCCCCTCTTTTTAAGATCATGAATCGACCTATCATCTATATACTATTGTAGTTCTTAACTGACTATTGGTCAATTTCTCACAAAAAAATAATAAAAAAAGGAACTGCAAAGAGTTCCTAGTCTTCTAATGCAAGATCAAAGACATGCTTGACTTCAGCTTTAATCTGTTCATATGTCATGCCAATATGGGCTTCAAAGATTTTCTTTTCATCCACATAATATGTAGGCGTAGCATAATAATCATACTGATCAGCAATATCAGGATGTTCAGTTTCTTCAATTGTTTCAACAACAACATCCTTATATTTATCTTCCTGCTTTAATTCTTTCATGGCTTTTCTTGCCTTATCACAATAGCCACAATCATTTAAATGAAACATTTTAATATTCTTCATAGGTTCATCCCCCTTTTCATCATTATCATACTGTTTTATAGATAATATGACAACGATAATGCTTTAAAAGAGATAACGTGCTTCTAATTCTTCAAGTAAGCCTAGATACTTGTCATAAATACCATTGGCCGTGCTTCTTTCTTCCCATTCATGACCTAAAGCATCCACTTTTTCCTTTGTCGCAGCTGGTAAATTGTTTTCCGCAACCTGATAAAGAATCTCATCTTCTTTACTTGTATGATCACTTAATAAGTTAATATAGCCTTCTGAAGCAAAACAAATACGTGAGGCATTGTTATCACTTGGATCTTTCTTGTAATCAAGTAGAGCACTCTCTAAATCACTGACATATTCTCTGCCACCTTCATGTTCCACAAGCATGACACCATTGATCATGCCATCCGTCATTGGAATTGTTTCAAGCATAGCTGGGAAGAGAATCACTTCTTCCTTATGGTGATGATGTTCATCACCATAGACTCTTAAGAAATCAATAATGCGTTCAACATCCTCAGTTTCAATCACATTACCATTTCTAATATCATTATCAATCGCACGCATAACTTTCATCATACGTCTAATATTCTCATGATCATTCATCATTGCTTCAATAATAAACATTTACATTTCCTCCATAATATACTCTTTTAAAACAACCGCCTGATTATGTAAACGATCCTTTGCGCCATATAATAATGTCACAGGTTGTTTTTCTAGGTGATTGAAAACCATTTTCAGAAAGTCTTGTGTATGTGGGTTTTCTGCCAGTTCCTGACGATACTGCTTTCTAAAGACCTCATACTTATCTATTTCATGATTGAAAGCTTTACGAAGCGTTGTCGTTGGGCTGATCTCTTTGTCCCAGAGATCAAGATGCGCCTTTTCTTTACTGATGCCCCTTGGCCAGAGTCCATCAACAAGAATACGCATGCCATCACTCTCTTCATATTCATCATATATTCTTTTGATCTTTAATTCATACATTTCTATCACCACGTGCTTATTATAGAGAGATATTCCTTTTAATAATGTTGTTCAAACCACAAAAAATGCCTTTATGAAAAAGGCATTAATGATGATAGAGTTTATTATTCTGATATTTAGGTTCACATGTCAGATGAATACCAAGTTTCTTGAGCACATTGACATCTTCTTGTGCTAATAGAACACTTGAATGCATTTGTAAGCCAGCTAGTTCTTTCAGCTTGCCATAAGCTCTCTTGGCTTCTTCATGATGAGTGGCTGCAATGCATAAAGCAATGAGGATTTCATCGATATGAAGAAGAGGATTCTTATTTTGTAATGTTTCAACCTTAAGCTTTTGGATAGGTTCAATAATATCAGGGCTGATAAGCTTAATATCATCATTCACATGAGCAAGATATTTGAGTGCATCAATCAGCATTGCACTACTTGCCCCAAGCAGTTCTGAAGTCTTGCCTGTAATAATTGTTCCATCAGGCATTTCAATAGCAGCAGCTGGTCCACCCGTTTCTTCCTCTTTGATATTAGCTGCGGCAACAACAGGACGATCAGCAATACTTGTATGAGCTTTTTCCATCAACAATTCAATCTTGCTAACAGGTTTATGAGAAGCATTCCCCTTACGTTCTTCATCCAAGGCATCATAATAGCGTCTTATGATTTCCTGATTTGCTGCCTTTGTAACGGCTTCATCATCAAAGATGCAATAGCCTGCCATATTAACGCCCATATCTGTTGGTGAGTTATATGGTGATGAGCCATTAATCTTTTCAAACATGGCTTTGAGAACGGGGAAGATTTCTACATCACGATTGTAATTGACGACTGTCTTACCATAAGCTTCTAAATGATATGGGTCAATCATATTGACATCATTTAAGTCAGCTGTAGCTGCTTCATAAGCTAAGTTGACTGAATGATTAAGAGGAATATTCCAGATTGGGAATGTTTCAAACTTCGCATAGCCTGCCTTCACGCCACGCTTAGCTTCCTGATAAAGCTGAGAAAGACATGTTGCCATCTTGCCTGAACCAGGACCTGGTGCCGTAACAACAACTAATGGTCTAGTTGTCTTGATATAGTCATTCTTGCCATAGCCATCATCACTTAAAATAAGCTGCATATTAGAAGGATAGCCAGGGATCATATAATGACGATAAACCTGTAAGCCTAGAGATTTCAGCTTTTTCTCATAAGCAATGGCGCTAGGCTGATCTTTAAATTGTGTTAATACAACCGATCCAACCATGAGGCCATTGGATGTAAATGCATCAATAAGACGTAAGACATCTTCATCATAAGTAATGCCTAGATCTCCACGCACCTTATTCTTTTCAATATCACCAGCCTTAATCGCAATCACAATCTCCGTCTGGTCTTTAAGTTCCTTCAGCATGCGAATCTTACTATCAGGGGCAAAGCCTGGTAAGACTCTTGATGCATGATAGTCATCAAATAATTTACCACCAAATTCCAAATAAAGCTTACCACCAAAAGAATCAATACGTTCCTTAATATGTTTTGATTGTATTTTTAAATACTTTTCATTATCAAATCCTATTTTATTCATATTCCTTTTCTCCTAACAGCCATCATATCGAAGAGTATCAAGAAGGTCAATACATTCTCATCTTTTAAAAATACTTATTCTTTGACTGACTTAGTAGCGATATAAGTCTTGATGTTAAGATCATGTAACCGCCCTTCGCCATTAGTATCTTCATACAAATCTACAAGTCTAAAGCCAGCTCTTAACTGTCCCCCAATCTGTTCACTCATATCATGGGAGAACTGCACACCACATTGTTCTTCTTGCATAAAAGCCATTGCTTTCTCATCCTTTAAGGGATTAAAAGGCATTTCCCAGATAATCTCTCGTTCATCATTATCAACAATATAATTGATTTCATTGCCTAAACCTGAAAGCATTACCCCACCCTTCTTTAAGACACGATAGGCTTCTTTAAAGACATGCTCTACATCCTCAATATAACAATTGGAAACAGGATGAACAACGAAATCAAATGTTTCATCGGCAAAAGGAAAGCGCTTTGTCATATCAGCTTCAATAATTTCAATATCATAGCCTTCTCTCTTTGCGACCATGCGTTCTGTTTCAAGCTGCTTGTCAGAATAATCCATAACTGTACATATGGCACCAGCTGCAGTTAAAATAGGCATCTGCTGGCCACCACCAGAAGCAAGACCAAGCACCTTCTTGCCTTTCAAATCTCCAAACCAGTCTTTAGGAACATGCTTTAATGGTGTTAAGACAATATCCCAATGACCTTGTGTAGCTGCTATATATTCCTCATGATTAATAGGCTGAGCCCATTGCCATCCTTCTTTTGCCCATCGATTGATGGTTTCCTTATTGATATCTTGATAGTTCATTATGCTTTCTCCTCATATTCTTTTAAGTAAGCTTTAACAGAATGATTCATCTCATGAGCAAATGATGAATCATATTTACGTTTGTAGAATGCTTCAAGCCAGGTATGATATTGAGCATCACCATAATGATATTTAAGCATCTCTTCCCTCTCTTTAGCATTCATCTCATAATAACTATTCTCAAAGACGATATCTTTGAGGTTAGCCCGCTTAGGTTTTTGTCTTTCTTGTTGTTGGGTGGTTGGATAGCCAAAAACAAGCAAGCTAGCAGGAAAAACATAGTCGGGTAAATGAAGAAGCTTGCAGATTTCTTCCTTATTTTCCATCACATCACCAATAAAACATGATCCTATTCCTAAACTTTCAGCTGCAATAACCGCATTCTCTGAGGCAATCAAGGCATCATCTACCGCAAGCAAGAAATCGCCAAATTCAGGTTGACGTGGGTTAAGTTCAATATCTTTATAAGCTTCATACCATTTATGACAATCTGCAAGATAGACAAGTATTAGCTTGGCTGAGGCTATAAAAGGCTGATTGTCACAAAGTATGGAAAGCTGCTCTTTTATCGCTGGATCAGTGATCTTGAGGATGGTATAGAGCTGTTGATTACCAGCTGTTGGAGCATTGATGGAAGCCTTAAGTATTGCTTCAACTTTCTCTTCTTCAATCTCTTGATCTTTAAAGACTCTCACTGACTTTCTTTTCATCAATATATCAATGGTTGTATTATTCATTATTTGCATTTCCTCCTATAAATATTCTATCAAATACAGATATTTGAACAAGAAAAAACAGGGTTCCCCCTGTTTACATCTGACTGATCAATGCAGCATCATTAGTACCTGCTTTAGAAATATTGTAAGAGTGATCGCCTGTTCTTTCTAAATCCTGAAGTATCTTTGTGAAGACAATACCACTAGCCGTATGACATTCATGTGCTCTTAAACGAACAATATGATCATCCAAGGCCTTATTGTTGAGGTCACGGATAAAATTACGTAAATTCAATAAACCAGTCTGATATTCTTCAAATGATTTCTCTTGATTAAATGACTGAATAGACTGATCAAAGAGAACAATGACATTCTCATAAATTTCTTTGAATTCATCAAGAGAGCTTGATGAATAAGTTAATTCATCATTAATCGATGTTTTTGTACGCGTTAAGATATTGATGGCATGATCACCAATACGTTCCAAGTCAATCAGAACATGGAAGAGACGACCAACACGGGCACTTTCAATCTTACCAATCGGACGGCTTGTGACCATGATGATATAGTCTGTAAGATTATTGTTGAGCCAGTTAATGACTTCTTCGTTGTGAAATATTTCTTCTTCGTTGGATAAATCTCTTGTCATGAATGCTTCACATGAATGCACAAAATTCCATCTTACTAAATCAACCATACGTTGTACTTCTTTTTCGATAGAAGCAATCATTGATGCATTGTATTCTACAAGCTTTGGATCGATATAAAGGAAGCGTAAGTCACTTGCATGTTCACGACTAGGGATAATACGTGTTGTAAAGCGTACAATGACATTAACGAATGGTAATAATATAAGGGCTGTTACAACCTTAAAGATAATATGACCAATCGCAACCTGTACAGAACCATTAGATGATAAGCTTGTAATAAAGCTAGTATATGGTGTAAAGAAGGCAATTGGTGTAAAGATCAACATGCCCACAACATCAAAGATAAAGTAAACAAGTGCTGCTCTTTTGGCATTTGTCTTAGCGCCAATAGAAGACAGGAAGAGTGGCATTGCACTTCCGACATTGACACCAATAATCATATAAATCGCAAATTTCATTGGCATTAAGCCCTGCAAAGCAAGTACCTGCAAGACACCAATTGATGCAGATGAAGACTGCAAAATGGCACACATGATTGTACCAACAGCTAGACCAACAAATGGATTATTAGCACTTGTGATAAAGGCTTTAAAGGCTGCACTGCTCTTAAGTACACCCATGGCCTGATCACCGGACATATACTTCAAGCCAAAGAATAATAAACCAAAGCCAAGTATAATTTCACCTGTATAAACCTTATTCTGTTTACGTCCAAAAATAACAAGTACACTACCTATAAAAATACAGGCTGTAGAAATAACAGAAACATCCAGGGCAATCAATACAGCAGTAATTGTAGTACCGATATGGGCACCAAGAATAACCCCTGTTGCCTGTGCTAAGTCCATGATACCGGCATTTAAAAAGCCCATTAACATCACGGTTGTTGCTGAAGAAGACTGAATAATTGATGTCACAAAGACCCCAAGCAAGAACCCTTTCAGTCTATTTCTTGTCAGCTTTTCCAATAAATCCTTCATCCTCTTACCGGCAACCTGGTTGATTCCATCACTCATATAGTTCATACCAAACAGGAATAAACCAAGTCCCCCAAGAAGATTAACAATGTTGAGAATACTCATACTTCTCTAACCTCTTCATTATAAATTTTCCCTAAAAAAGACAAATTTATTATACCACCTAATAGAGGTCTCTAGAAGTTTTTCTTTAACAAATTATTAACACATGTCTCTCATAATCCTTAACATATCTTAACATTTTGCTTACATATTTCTATTTATAATATAGATTGTATTGTTTTACTTTGACTCTCTTCCCTTGAAGACTTCACTAAAGTCTTCCACCATTTCCACACAGCCAACATATACATCATGATCATAGACAGCCATATATCTCACTCGCACATCCTTCATCCAGATATCCATGTGATCACGTTCCTTCTTTTTGAAATCATCAAGTAAAGCTTCAACCATTGGTCTAACACGAGCCGGATGACAATCATAGACAAGCTTGCCTATACAGCTTTTTGGTCTTGGGAAGATATGCATTTTATCTTTGAAATACAGTACATGGTCATTGGCATCAATATAAGTGATATCCTGTGGTAAGGCTTCAAGCATGATATTGAGCTGATTGATTGAAAGTTCACCAGTAGGCATTTTGATCATACCATTTGTGAAAGAGGAAGCTGTTTGTGCAGCTAAGAAGTCTTCGGCTTCCTGCCACTTAAATGTCTTGTTGACAAAGCTTGCACCCATTGCTTCTAAATCTTCATAGACATGATACCAGTCTTCCTTTGTGAAGTTTTCCATGGCTAGTGGGAAGAGAATTTCTTCTTCCTTATAAATCATTTCCTTCATACGATTGAGTACGCCTTCAACATTACTTCTTTCCTGCTCATACCATTTCTCTTCATTGATTGTACGAGATATACGGCTTAGTTCCTGCTTAATTTCATCATCAACACCCCACATCACCTGACTTGGTCCTGGATAGCCATAACGTTCAAGTAATGGCATGATGAGTTCTTCTTTTTTCGCATAATGTGGCTTGATACCCTTCAGTTCAGTAATTGCCTGAAAAACAGCTTCACGATTTCCTTCAGCATTTACCTTCAAAGCATCTTCAATCTTCTTTTCAATAATTCTATTTTCCAGTCTTAATTGACTAACAGGGTGGCCCATTTCAAGATTAATGCCTCTTTGAGCATCTTCTTCAGCCATCACTTCCTGTTCCGTACGACCATGGAATAAGGCTGAATGAATATCACAGAGCTTTTGAACACGTTCAACACTCATGCCTTCATCAATTAAGTGTTGTTCTACGCCTGTAATTTCTCTCACTGAAACATCCTTAAAAGCCTTCACAAAATCAGCACGTACGCTTTCTAAATCTTCACCATTATTCAAGCGTTCAATCATATCCCTTAAAAGCAATTCTCTGCCTTCAGGTGTACGATCATCTTTTTTGACTTCCTTGTGTTCTGTTGCTTCATGTGCAACTGTCTCCTGACTTCCATAAACACATTCAAAGCCATAGCTATTTAGCTTTGTAATGATATCATTTAAATCAAAGCCCTTTACACTACATCCCTTAGGAATGGTCATCACTCTTCCCATCATTTTAAGTGAAATAGGCTTTGTGATTTCCTTAAAGCCAATTTTAGCCATAATATCAATAAGTTCAGGATACTCTTCAACAAGAGCAGCCACTGTTTTATTTAAATCTAATTGTTTCATAGTAATCTCTCCTTTAGTTCTTTTAAACTAACTTTATTATACAAAAGACAAAAAGAAAGAATGTTGTCACAACAACATTCACTCATAATTATGATCAAAACGTTCAGACAAACTCTTTTTATTGTAATATGCATCAATAAACTGAGGCATAATCTCAATAGCTTCCCTTAAAGCTATCATATACCAATATCTTACTTCTTTTACATCATCAACATACTTTGTACTTGGCTTGTCAACCACAAACATATTTGTAAAAGGAATATGCAGAAGTGCTGTCAGTTTCTTAAGAATCATTCGTACATCATGATATTCATTATAGACAAGATTGTTGTAGAAGCGAAAGCTCTTGATGGCTTTATAAGCTTCTTTGTCCGTAATATGAAGAACATGCCCAATCGTCTTACTTGCCTGCTCATCCGCAATAAAGCTTGCGGCTGTTGACATGATGGCTGGATGTCGATCACTAAGAAAACGCATATCCAGGTCTCTTTCTAATTCATAGTGTTCAAAGTCATCATGTGTTACTTTATTAATTACCGGATGAGCTCTTGAGTCCAACAAATAATGCAAAGCAAAGCCAATCAAATAGACAAGTGTTGCATCATCTTCATATTGAAAGCTTTCTTCAAAGAAATCTCTTGCAGGTAATTTATGCATTTCAATCCCGATATCCTGCACACGATTCTTTTTTAAAGGATGGTAGTAAAAGAGTAAGTCCGGTCCTTGTAAACCTAGGTTGTAAAGATTCTTATATTGTTTAATCAGTGTCTTATGATCACTATTCATATATCTAAGTAGATCATCACCAAAACATTGATGAGTATAGCTTGCTGGCATGAAATCACCTCAAGTTAAGTATAAACATAAAAGCTAGCTGACGCTAGCTATATGTCCTTATAGTTCTTTAAACAGACCAAATTTTTAAAGCAATTTTTGCAAATTTTTTCTGACGTTCATCTATTTCTTTTGGTCCCCACTTATTGTTACTTGCGATTTCAGCATTAGGTTCTATCTTAGATTTTGCAAAATTACTTTTCTTATTTTCGAACACATCGTTTTGTTGGGATTTATTATGGTTTAATAATAATTGTATAGATTCCCTTATGACGGCCAGATCCCGTAGTAATTGAAATATTAGGAATACTAATTTTACTTAGCGCACCATTTATATATATATAGTTTGCATTATATGGTTCATCATAAAATCCTGTTCCCTTAAATATTCCATTTGCAATATTTTGACTCCTAACAATAATTTCTCTCATGTTATTTATGGCATTTTCTTTTATTATTTTGCATACTTTAATATTTGTAATAGTCCATTCATTAGAACTAATACCAGATGAGATTAAATACGAACTAAATCTATTCAAGACCTCTTTTTCATTAGTATTCCAATGATTAAGAACTTCTGAATTAAGGTTAATATCATTTTCATTCACAAATAAAGATATACCTGCTCCCATATTTGGATCATTAAATAATTTCATGAAGGACTTTTGTGTTAGTTTTATATATGTAAAATGTTTTGAGTCTGGTCGTTTACATGAGATACCTGATCCAGGTAATGGCATAACATCTAAATCAGCGATTGCATCTTCATCTAACCAATAATTGTTATCAAGAAGAATACTATGTGCTATTTGGCCCTTGACTAAATACACATCAGTTTTAGGCAAAACTTTTTTCTCAGATAATTTGGAGTAAACTGTTTTCGAAACACGCACTGCATAGATATCTTCAAGTTGAGACCTATTTAGAGCTGTGCCAATAAATTTCCAAAGTTTTCCTGTTCGTTTTATATCCCTATTTAGCTTTGATACTAATTCATACTCTTCCCAATTTCCTGCAGAAGTGCCTTTATTCTTAGAATCATCTAACATATAAATTTTAGAGAGATCTTGCTTCATTCTACCCCATTTCACCTGCAAAGAGTATCTTTTATGTTCATTCTCCATTTTTCCAGTTAGGTTTCGATTCCACGGTTGAACAGTCAATGATCCTAATGAAAGAAGTGCTGCTTCTGAATTCTCTTTTTTGTTTAAATAATCTACGATAGAAGAAATTGGAACTATAATGCCTGTTACATTTGTTCCATAATAGATATAATCAGTTTTAATATTCATTTGCTCACCACTTTTTCCATATACAAGAAAACGTTTTATTAGAGCCTCCTTATTACTATCAAAAAAAGCTTGTGCAATAGTTGCCTGTTTACTGAAATGTTCTTTTATTTCTACTGTATTTTTTAGCCTATCTTCAACAGTACTTTTTCCATCAAGAGTACCATCTCCGAACATAATTGTTAAAAAAGAGTCTTCCTCTTCATGTGTCATTCCTAATTCATCTTTACAGTAATTGATGAAACAATCAATCTTTTCTTGGTGTACAGAATTTCCACCACCCATAAATACAGTAATATTTACCTTTTCACCTTTCACTTCAATAGATATACGTGGTTTAACTTCATTATTTTTTATCTTTGAAGCATGTAATCTTTCAGACATAGCAACATAAGGGAACATAGTTTTTACAATATTTTTTATAGCAAGTGGTAACTCTGATACTCTTTTATTATTTATTATTGATATCAAATTAACATGATTTTCAAAACCTTGACTATTATTCCCAATAATATGTCCTTGCTGAGCTGTAGATTTTCTTTCTCTTTCTTTGGCTGCTTGATATTGATTTATCTTCTCTATATCTTTTTTACAAGTTCCCCACTTTATTTGGATAGAATGTCTTCTATCTTCCAACTCTGTTTTTCCTTCCAAGTTTCTGTTCCACACTTGTAATGAAAATGGGCCAATTACTAATGGAGAATTTTTAGCATTCGGCTGATTCACCAAATAATCAATGGTATCATAATTTAGTGGGCACCAAATACCTTTATTTGCATCACCATGATACAAATAATCTGCTTTTTTTCTATTGTATGTTCCCTTACGACCATAAATCAAAAAGCGTTCAATCAAACTTCTTTTATTTCGATCTAAAAATTTTTGAACCGTATTTATTTCATTTCTATATGTTTCAATCAATTCTTGATCTTTCAAACGTTCTTCTGGAGAACTGTCACCATCTAGAGTCCCATCTCCATAAAGATATAATAACAAGCTATCCCTTTCTGTTTTAGACATATCTAATTCAGTCATACAAAAATGAATGAAAAATTCAATCTTTTCTTGATGTACAGAATTTCCACTGCCTTTCTTAACACTAATATAATGTTTTTCTCCATCAACCTCAATCTCTACATCTGGTTTATATCCAGCTCCTCCGATTTTTTTTGCTTGTACAATATCTGTACCATTCACATTTTTATAAATATCTTTAATAAAGTGTTGTTGGTAAGATGTCAAACGCTTTAACATTTTATTATTTAGCGCTCCAACTAATTTTTTTTCATTTTCAACCCCATCATTTTGTCCCATTATCTTTACACCTCACTATCTACCAATTTTAACACCCTAATCATTTCTTTTGCTAACATACTAACTATTGTAACAACAACACTATTACCAATTTGCTTATAAGAATGCATAGTATTAGGTTTAATTTGATACCACTCTGGAAATCCCATAAGTCTTAAGCATTCTCTTTCAGTTAGTTTACGCATTTTTTCAACGTAAACTGGGATATTATTCCCTCCTGTACCCATTTTTGCTGTTAGACATGGCGATATTCCATCTGATCGAAAATTACATCGTGATGGTCTAATCTCATTAGCTATAAGAACATTCGTACTATCATATCTTGGACTTAATTTATATTTATCAATATATATGTTAATGTTTCTTTCACACGTTTTAGAAACTAAATAGGAATCACTCACATTAATATCTAGTATATCTTTAACCTTAAACTTTAGATCACATTTTTTAGGAAAATTATAGATTGCTCTAAAATTCCCTTTTTGACCTTCAAAGCCGATTCTTAAGTCCTTTCTAAAGCCTACACAATACCATCTTTTTCGGTTTTGGGGTACTCCATAATCACTTGCATTCATGATTCGCCACTGAAAATTGTATCCTAACTCACTCAAAACATTCTCTATAACATTTATTGTTTTTCCACCATCATGATTTACTATACCTTCAACATTTTCTAAAAAAAACGCAATTGGTTCTCTAGCCTTTATCAATCGTGCAACATCAAAAAAAAGTGTTCCTCTCGCATCTTCAAATCCTTTTCTCAATCCTGCTAATGAAAATGGTTGGCATGGAAATCCAGCTGTCAGTATATCAAATTTTGGTAATTCTTCTAGTGAAATTTTCGTGATATCTCCAAGTGGTTTTTCATTGAAATTTATCTCATATGTGTCACAGGCATACTTATCTATTTCCGAACTTCTTACGCATTTAGCACCATTTTCTTCAAAAGCAATTCTTATTCCACCAATGCCTGCAAACAAATCTATCATTTTATACTGCATCGTTATTATTCCTATCGTTAAATTTCTCCGGCATAAGATAATCATATATTAATTTTTTTGTTATGCCTTCAATCACAGGTGGACTAACCGCATTTCCGGATTGTTTATACATTTGAGTTTTACTAGTACCAATTTTTTTAATATTATCAACAAATTTTTTGCCAAATCCTTGCATGTAAAAATTCTCTACTGCTGTTATTTTCCTGATTGCTTTCTCACCATTTCTTTCAACAAATATTTTCGTTGAATCTGATCTTGCTAACACAGTAGGTGAAATTCCCTTAACTGAGTATACCCTTCTTTGTCTTTCTAAATCATTGTAAATTTCTCTGGGCAAGTCAAATAGTTTAATTATTCTTTCTTCATAGTTGTCAACATCAGTAAAGTGATTAATATTCAAAAAATCTTTTATAGAAACACTATTATAATAAAAATCGTCAGAAACTTCGCATTCTAAAACATCCTCCATGTGTTTATTTACATTGTTAAAGCTAATATCATTAAAAAAATTAAAGCCTCTAAAATCAGTTTCATTTAATTTTTCTTTTAAAGAATTAGCTTTAACACTTCTGATATCTTTATCAAATTTTTTTGTAGTTCCATTATATATACCACAAATGTATGTTCTATCTCTGTTTTGTGGAACCCCTGCTTCACTCGAATTTATAACTGTAAAATCAACAGTATATCCAATATCATTTAAAGTGCTTAAAATTTTCCGAACTGTTCGTGATTGATCATGGCTAATCAAGTTCTTTACATTTTCTAACAAAACATACTTCGGCTTTTTTTCATTAAGTATTCTAGCCACATCAAAAAATAACGTACCCCTAATATCCTCAAAACCTTTTCTTTTACCTGCAATACTAAAAGACTGACATGGAAAACCAGCCAGAAGTAAATCATGGTCTGGTATCATTTTTTCATCCATTTTAGTTATATCTCCAAAAAGATTTGTTGAATCAAAATTTGTAGCATAAGATTTACGTGCTGCTGCATCTATTTCGGATGCAAAAACTACACGATAATTCACACCAGCCATTTTTAATCCTTCTTCAAATCCACCAATACCGGAAAACAATGATACCACCTTGATTGCATATGGGTTCTCATTAATGTTTTTATTTTGAAATTCTAAAACGTCATCCACACCACAATTTAAAACACTACATATTTTTTCCAAAGACGCCATTGAAATATATTCATTATTTTTTAAATGAGTAAGAATGTTGGCACTACATTTTGCTTCCTCAATTAATTCTCTCGGTGTCATTTTACGTTCACTTATTTTATCGAATAATTTATTATATTTAACAGACATCTTTACATCGCTCCACTATAAGGTGATAATATCACGATATCGTGATGTTATCAACAATATAATGTTTTTAAATAGGGAGCTTCTCTCAGTTCCCCTCTAGGCAATGACAAATCTATCGTCATATCTGTCTAGAAGGTTTACAATAGCTTGATTGATCATAGGTTCGGACTTCCTACTGTTTGACTTCATCAGAGAATTTTCTGATAAAGTCAACAAAAGAGTACTTTCTAAGCTTATCTTTAAACATGCTGATGAAAAATATTCTTCATGCTGGTTACCTACTTAACATTCCAGGAATATTGTAACCTAGATTCAAAAATGAGGTTGCCAAACAGGATTGTTTAAATCCCTGATACCGGATTATATTTCGATTCATAGAAAAATTTCCAAATGGGAGATATTCCCTATCAAATTATATTAAATAATTTCTTATAAGAGATGCTCAGTTTCAAGCCCCACTCTAATATATAACATATAATGTATATTATATTACCACGAATGCTCGATATTGGGGAACTTTCATTGCTTTTTTTGGGTAAATATAACACGATTTTTTATTTTAATTATGCAAAACCCAAAAAGGTAGAGCAATATTTTCATATCTGATAGGGAACTTCTCTCAGTTAGCCCCTACGCATGGACGAGTCTAGCCTCATATCTGTCAAGGGCGTTGCCAATGGCCTGATTGGTCATAGGCACGGACTTCCTGATATACTTGGCTATCTTCTCCATGAAGTGTCTTCCTGTATATCTGTGGTTGTACCTGTACTCCTGCTCAGCCAGCAGCAGTAGCAGGTCCCTCTTGCATACGCCCTTGTAGATGTTCTTGATGTTGTTCTCAAAGTTGCTGGCTACAATATTGAGCCATTTCATCTTGTGGTTTCTGTCCTGGTAGTCAACTTTTGAGTTCTCAAGCTCTACATAGTCCTTCATCCACATGAAGCATGTATCGTTATCAGTGGAAACCTTGCGCTGCTTGTCCATGACGACATGCTTGAACATGAAGTTCCTGACAGGGCTGGCCTTGTGTCCGGGAAGGACATGAAGCTTCATGTGCCTGGGATACTCGTTGTCGCCGTCAGTGGAAAGAACCATCAGCACCTGCTGCTTGTTCTCTAAGCCTTTTCCACGCTTGCCGCCTGGATTTCTTCCACCAACCTCAATGATATCAGCCTCATAGAACATTGATTCGAGGTTCTTCTCATTGTTGCTTTCAGCCATAAGGATCCTGAACTTTCTCAGGTATCTTCTTGCAGTCTTTACTGAGACATCGATGTTATTGGCCAGATCAGGGGCGCTCAGTCCTCTGTTGCTTGTGAAGAAGAGATAGAGCGCAATGAGGATCTGAAGCAGGGTAAGGTTGGAGTTATCAAGGATAGTGCCACCAAGCAAGGTATGCTGCTTGCCACATTTCTTGCACTGAAGGATGTACCCGTTCTTGATGTCACTTCTCTTAATGAGATAGTACTCATGGCATTCGCATCTGTCACATACAAATCCTTCAGGGAACTTGATTGTAGTGAAGAACTCAACCTGCTTGTCCTCATCAGAGAATCTTCTGATGAAGTCAACCAGGGAGTCCTTTCTTGGCTTGGCTTTTGCGTGCTGATGGAATCTGTTCTTCATGATGGTGGACCTCCTTGACTATCTAAGACTATTGTAGCCTAAATTTAGTAACGGTGTCGTCAAGAAGGGCCGTTTAAATCCCATATGTGGGATTATATTTCGAAACTTCAAAAAGGACTTACTGAGAGTTGTTCCCTATCAGATTTTCATAAACCAACCTTTTTATACTTTATAATCAATCAGTTATTTACTCTAGTTATTTAAAACCAAATGCATTAATTGTTCTATTCTTATCTTAAATAAACCTTATTCTAATTGACTAACTTATCATAATATTAAAAGTACTTCTTCAACCTATTTCATGACATAGAATAATGTCTACTACTCTTAACCATAGGTAGCTTGTTTAATATTGTATTAAATGCTGATGCATATTTCCTTCGTATTTAATTTGTTTCACTCTTAAATTCGAAATACTTAATATATCTATCTTCAGGAGATGACTATTTGCTACATGTTAACTTATAAATCTTACTCAGCTTTTTGATTTTTTTGCCATAAGTTCCCATTTCTTCTCTCTCCACCAAGCACAAATTCAGCTGCAGTTGATAAATTTTGAAATACCCTTTCATCCTTCAAAATAAATTTTTCATCTATTTGTTCAATAAATCCTTCTTCGACACATTCATTTCTAATTTCACTTATTTTAGGATTGGTTTCATTTGTTAAATCAATGATACTATTAGCAAGAACAGCCACTCTACCATCCTGATACAAATAGCCCTTAGCTACTAATTCTTCATTTGAATACAAGTATAGTATTTGATTTTCATCAGCAATATGGACTTTGCTTTTAATATACGGGAATATTTTTTCAAAACGTTTTATCATTTGATTTGTACGTTCGTCAATGTCATCCAAATCCCAATCCGTTTTCTTTAAGATTTCAGTATTTAACTTTATATGATTTGATTTTTCTAGCACTTTCTTCTTCTCTACAAAGTCTCTATTTTGCATTGTTGAATTGTCTATGGATGATACGATTGTTAGATTTCCTAATCTATTGACAAATGATGCATACTCATCGTCACTTAAATCGCTTGTTTTTTCTGTCCAGTTATAATCCCTTGTTTGTGGCATCACATGCTCTATATTAAGTTGTTTTAAATCAAGGATTACTTTGCTTTCATCCATTTCTAGTTGATCCAATAACCATTTACTTTTACTTAACGTATAGAAATTAGCCGTTTTTAAATTATTAGTAATTTCTGCATCTGTAGGTAAGTGTGCATTAGTATTGAGGTTTTTAAATACAAGTTCACTTTTTACTATATCAATAAAGTTTTTGCCACCCACAGTATTGTACTCATCTAAAACATTTTTTAAAATACTTGGAAATTTTCGACTTATATCATTTGCATCTTTTCCAGCTAAAATACGTCTAGTAAAGTATATATTAGTCAATTTAATAGTTTTCTGAAGTTCATATTTATTTATTTTTCCCTGATGATATAAAGAGAATACTCCTAAGATAAATGGTGCATGCGTTTCATAATGAAGGTTTCTAAAATCATATATGACCTGTCCTAATTCATCTTTTTGATTACTCAAATATAATCTATGAAAATCTTCTGATGATTGCTTTATTTCTGATAGTATTTTTTCACTATTGGTTTCGCCATCTACTTGTTTCCAATACTCCTTAAAAGCGTTATAGATTTTATTAGCTCCCGTTAGATTGAACTGTTTAGATGCTAAATAAAATCTAAAGAAAAAATCGAGTTTCCTACTATGATCAGTGTTAGTTTCTAAATTCTTCCAATATAAATCATATAAATGTTCTTGTTCATCATTTCCCTTATTCATTAAAATGAAATTTCTAATTAAGTCCGATTGTGAAAGTTTTGCCCCTGTAGAGTTAATAGATTCAAAAATTTCCTGAGGATTATCAGAGCTATCCAATTCAATAAGTACAACATAAAGTCTATTTAATGTGCTTAAAATAGACATATAATCATAACCTTCTTCAATGAATCCTTTCAACACATCATAGATATAGAAAAAATTTTGTTTAATATTTGAAGAATCATCACATTTGCCTAATTCCTCAAAATTTTCTTTTGAAATATAATTATAGGCGTCATCATCAGACACTTGTGGTTTTAATTTATACTTGTACTTTTCACTAAGCTCGTTTTTTTCAAAAAAAGTATTTTCTAGATACCCACGAAAAAAGTCATCCGTGCCAGGTAACGCTTTCGAAGCATTTTCTTCACTTTCCCTTGCTTTATCTTTAAAGAGTTTTCTAAGTGCATGAACAATTAAGAATATAGTTGTGATTCTTTGTTGTCCATCCACAACAGAATTTTCTACAAATCCCTGCACTGTTGTCGGATAAGTAATAATGGTTCCAATAAAATGTTTACTTTCGTTATTTTTTAACAAGAGAGTTATATCATTCATTAATTTTGCTATTTGATCATTCTTTTTCCATGTGTAATTTCTTTGATATACTGGTATGATAAATTGCTTACCGTTACTTCCAGGTCCTAATAACCCGTATAATAATTGATACTCAACTGGCTTCATTTCGAAAAACCTCCATATTCAATAATAACAGAGTTTGGTCTATTTGTCAGAAATCTAGAAAAAATTCTCATAAACAATATTCAAAAATAAAATCTATCTTTCTAATTAATAGTCTTCCATTTAGAAGAGCCATAAGCTATTTTAAGAAAAATGCTTGCCTATTCATAAGCTTTATTATGTAATCTTATCCTATTTATATGTAGTGTCTCATAATCCCACATTGTCAGTCCATTTGAAATTAATGTCAAGAATTATACCTAAGAGAAATAATACTACAGAATACGATTCGAGCAGTGAATAACATGTGGTTTACTTATCCCTTATCCCCTAAAATTTTTCCTAATTATACCAGCTTCTCACTTTTGATAACAGAGGCAAGAAAGAATAAGCATATAAGAAAAAACAGGCCTAAGTTAAGCCTGTTAAATATAATATTCAAGATCATGATCAACTTTCATATTGAAGATTTCAAAGATTTTATCTCTAATATGAATAAAGTCATCAGAAGTACGGTCTCTTTCAAAAGGCATGTGGACATCCACGATGCTTTTAATACGACCTGGATTAGGTGATAATACGACAATACGATCAGCTAAATAGACAGCTTCTTCAATATCATGTGTGACAAAGATAATTGTTTTCTTTTCTTTCGTAGAAAGAAGACGAGTATCATCCTGAAGTTTCATTCTTGTGATGGCATCCAATGCTGCAAATGGTTCATCCATGAAAAGAATGTCTGGATTTACCGCCAATGCTCTCGCAATTGCTACACGCTGTTGCTGTCCACCTGATAACTGATGTGGATGACGGTCTTTATACTCCGATAATCCGACAAGTTCTAAATAGTGCTTGATGCGTTCATCTTGTTCTTGTTTGCTTAAGCCCTTTGTTTCTAAAGGTAAAGCAACATTCTTTTCAACACTACGCCATGGCAGCAAGCCATAGTTCTGGAAGATAGTCACATAGCGTGTATCAGGTTTTGTGACTGGTGTGCCATCAATGGTGATTGTGCCACTTGTCACTTTCTCAAAGCCAGCTATGGCATTCAATAATGTTGTCTTGCCACATCCTGAAGGACCTAAGAGACAGGTGAATTCACCTTGATTAATGGATAGATTGATATGATCCAAAGCAAGAAAGCTTGTCTTTTCTTGTTTGTATTCTACACTTACATCTTTGATATCAATATACATATTTAGCCTCCAAATCCCCATGTTTTTCTGATTGTCTTTTCTAATAGTCCAATGGCATGATCTAAGATAAGACCAATAAGACCTATCGTAATGATGACCGCCAGTAAGGCATCAGGACGCATGGTATTTTTGGCATCCATAAGCAGAAAGCCTAATCCTGTCTGACTGCCAACCATTTCCCCTGATACTAGAAATATCCAGCATGTTCCAAGTGCTAAATGCAAGCTATGGAAAATTTGTGGAAAGGCAGCTGGTAAGACAATCTTGAAGATCGTCTGTAACTGTGTTAAGCCAAATGTCTTTGCAACCTTAAGATAGACAGGATCGACATTAACGACTGCTTTCACGGTTGAAAGAAGAATGGGAAAGAAGCCAGCAATAAAGATAATCGCAATGGCAGGCATGTTGCCAATGCCAATCACTAAGACAAGAAATGGTAGCCAGGCGACAGGTGCTATTGGCCTGATCAGCTGAACGATGGGATTGACATAGCTAAAAGCTTTAGGAAACCATCCCAGTAATAAGCCAAAGCTTATTCCTAGTATTGCTGCAAGGAAATATCCAATCAGGAATCTCAATAAGCTATCTTTGATATGAACCCACAAAATAGCATCCGTTGTGGAACCGGAAAGACCTTTTGTCGCTAAACCTACAAAGGCATTAAAGACTTTAAGAGGTGAAGGAAAGAGTGCTGTATTCATTCCGCCAAAGATTACTGCAAGCTGCCAGAGAATGATGAGAATAAGAAATGAGATAAGTATTGTTCGTATTTGTTTAAGCGTTTTCTCCATGGGCATTTGCTCCTTGATAGATGAAATCTTGATAGCTTGGTGGATTAGGATTGATACCATCCTGTTTGACCTTTAAAGCCAAGTTATCATAATCTTCTTGAGTCAGTGTTAAATCATCAAAGTGGATCCAGGCTAATGACTGCTTAAGAACAGCTTTATCCTGACCAAGATATTTTGAAGCAATGCGCATTGCTTCTTTTCTTTTTGCAAGTTTCTTGCCAGCTTGTTTATAAGCTGAGATGACTTGATTGATTTGTGTTTGTTTCTTTGTAATGGCAGCATTATTGAAGACCATTGCGCAACAAATAGAATTCTGCCAGAGTTCTTCCGATGTCTTGAGAACATGACCTATTTTCGTATTAATGGCTACTGCCCCAAATGGTTCAGCAACACAATAAGCATCAATAGCGCCACTATTTAATGAAGACGGCATTTCACTAGGAGCGAGCTGGATGATTTTGACATCATTCTTTGAAAGATGGGCTTTTTCTAAAGCGAGCTGGATTAAGATGTTGTGGGAGGACTGGGCATGGGGAATGGCAATTGTTTTGCCTTTTAAATCGGACAAGTTCTTGATGTCCTTTTTGGCAATAATGACATTGCCATCTTTATGGCCCAAAGCCACAGCTTTAAGATCAATGCCATTGCTTTTCGCTTTCATCGCCAGTTCAACAAGTACTGATGCCCCATCAATTCTTCCGGCATTCAAAGCATCCATTAAATCCGCCCAGTTATTAAATTTTGTGAGTTTTATATGAACATTTTTTTGATCTAAGATTTCTTTTGTTTCAAATACAGATAAGGCATGGGTGATTGGCAAATAGCCAAGGTTGATTGTCTTGCTGTTGTCTGCCTTACTACTGCAGCCAACTAGAACTGATAAAGCAAGAAGTAAGGCAATAGGCTTACGTATCATTATTTAATCCCAGCCTAGAGCCTTACGCTGTTTCTTGAAATCTTCAACAATCTGTTCACCCAGTGCTTTTGGATCAACGTTGACAATCATTGCTGATCCAAGTAAATCCTTTGTTTCTTCCTTGAGGAAGTTGATGACATTGGCAGAGCCATGAATAGGCGCTTCAACGCAATGATAAGAATTAAGGCCCATGAGGCGGAAGCCAAGCGCTGCATCAATGCCCTTTTCATTACCCCATTCAGGTGATGAAAAGGCAAATGGCAAGTCACAAAGCTTTTCACCAAGAACACCGGCAAGATCACCAAATATGGCTGAAGAACGGGCATTATCAATACATTCGCCAACATGCCATACAGGTGGTAAATCATCACCTAATACTTCATGCAACCCAACACCGGCAAGCGCACCTGCGCCTTTCTTACAATAGCCAAGCTTCATCAGTGGGAAGGATGCACAGCCATTTGTGAGAATGAGAACATTATTTTTAATCAAGACATCGGCAACATCCACAATTGTACGTTCATATGGTACTTTAGGATTATTACAGCCAACCATATTGACAATACCAAGAATCTTGCCACTCTTAAGTGCTTCTGCCAATGGTTTCATTGAGCCAAAATGACGATGTACATATTCTAGTGAGAAACCGACTTCAGCTTCAACTTCATATGGAGGAATATGGACTGGTGTACCCTTTCTTGCCGCAAAGCTTTCAATTGCACGTGTGACAATCTTTCTCGCAATGGCTTTTGTTTCACCAATATTGGAATGATGGTGATCGTAGGCAATATGTTCTGCTCCTGGCAAACGTGCTGAATCACTTGTTGTGACAACTGTTGTCTTGAAGCATCTTGCGACATCCATAATAGCTGGGAAGACATCCTGGACATCAGCCACCCATAAATCTAATGCACCCGTTGCTAGAACAAGTTCAGCAGTCACCGCATTAGAAAGAGGAATAACACCTTCATAGCGATACATAGCTGATAATCCACTACAACAAATACCATAGAAGCGTATCCCTTTAGCTCCTACCTCCTTAGCCATCTTGATGAATTCTTCACTCTGTCCTTCCTTGACAATCTGACTGACAAGCGTTGGTAAATGGCCATGGACAGCGATATTGACATAGCCTTCCTTTAAAGCACCCATATTGGTCTTTGATGTAACACGATCACCAACCCCAAACAAGCCATCAGTCGCAATGCTTGTCGCAAGTACTGTACTGAATACAAATGTCAGTCCACAACGTAAGAACTGCTGCATAACATTCTTCCAGTCACCATCCGTACCAACACCTGTACGATGATAGGCTTCAAATGTTTCATGGTAGGCTGAAATAGGCAGAATATCAAGCTTCTTCCAGATTTCCTGGCGTTCTTTTGGGGCACAGGCAGTAATTGTCTTATATTCATCTGGTTCTGTTCTTGATAAATCTTCCAATAAGATATTGGCAAGATCAATGGTGATGTTTTTAATTTGGCGATGCTCAGTCTTAATGCCAAATTGCTTGGCTACAGCACGAATCTTGTTTTCCCCAATTAGTGGTAAGTCGAGCTTACCTTCGGCTGCCCACTTCAATGAAAGAATGACTTCTCTAGCATGTATGCCATGCTGAGCAACACCTGAAGCAGCTGAACGTAAGAGATTTCTTGCGACAATCAGATCAGCATCCGCACCGCAGACACCTTTAGGACTTTTCTTCGTAATCTTGCAAGGTCCCATATTACATATCTTACAGCACACGCCTGATAAGCCAAATGAACACTGTGGCTGCTGGCTATCAAAGCGGTCAAAAGCTGTTGGCATATCCAATTCCTTCATTCTCACTAGCATCTCTTTAACAGCTGGATCAGGTGTTTTTTCCAACACTTCTTCAGCCTTAGGAAATGTCTTACGATAATCATTGACAGCCTGCATATAGTCAGCTGTAAACTCTGCTTCATGAATGTGGGTATAAAGATGTCCATGCTCATCTTCATGGGTATGTGCATGGTGATCTGCAGGAACGATGACAGTTGGAACACCGTTCTTGTCAAAGCCAATCAAGGCACGATGGGAATGCTTTTCTGTACTCATACTCTTTCTCCTCTATTACCTATCTTTTTAGTAGGTATTAATGTTATTGGGGATATAATACGAGAGATTGGCGCATACGTCAACACTATTTTTTATAGTAATTTATCATTAAACTAAATTTTATTGATAATTGTCTAATAAATGAAAAAAGAGCTATCAACTAGCTCTTTACAACAATATGATCCATTACTTTTCCAATATTATCATTAAAGACAAGGTCAGCACCTGTTCTTCTGCCTACTTCTCCTTTATTCATAAGAATCAGATAATCCCCATGGAAATAATCAATAAGATTGGCAGCTGGATAAACATTTAAACTTGTCCCACCGATAATAAGACAATCCGCATGATTGATGAGGTCTCTTGAATGCAACCAGGCATCTCCAGGTAATCCTTCACCATACATAGTCACATCAGGACGTATCATTCCACCACAATCAGGACAATATGGTACTTCCTGCTCACAAGTAAAGATATAATCGGCAGGGTAGATCTTCTTGCATTTCATACAATAATTACGATATGTTGTGCCATGAATTTCATAGACATGCTTACTGCCAGCCTTTTGATGCAAGCCATCAATATTCTGAGTAATCACCCCATCAAGCTTTCCCTTTTCTTCCATCAAGGCAAGCTTATAATGGGTACGGTTAGGTTTAATTGATCTTGTATCAAGTTTTTGTCGATAGAATTCAAAGAATACCTTAGGATGATTGACAAGACATTCATGGGAGAGAAGATATTCTGGTGAATACTGGTCAAATTCAACATCATGCTGGTTATAAAGACCATCTTTGCTGCGAAAATCAGGTATTCCGCTTTCAGTTGAAACCCCTGCCCCACCAAAGAAAACAATATGCTGACAAGTGTCAATAATATCATTAAGTGCTTCATATTTCTCATTCTCGTTGAGTCTTGATAAATAGGCACTTCTTTCTTTTCTTCCTTTCTTCATCCAATCTTTTTCAAGCATGATCATCACCTCTTGCATCCATTATACCCCTTTATCTTGATAAGCGTACAAAAAAACGATCCTGTCATAAGATCGTTCTTTCATTATTAACGTGATGTCCAGTAGCCATAAATGCCTAAGATAATCAATAAGCCAAACATGATTGCTGACTGCATGACATTAAAGAGGAGTGATGCTAATAAACCAACAACACCAATACCAATCACAACTGAGAACCAGCTATGTTCACGCTGAATGCGTTTAGCTGTACGGCTCTTATCAAGCTCCAATGGCAATTTGTCATGCATCGCATTACCCTTAAGCAAACTGCCCATTGACTTTGTTTCATATTGCTTAAAGATATAAGCTTGTTTTTTTGTTTTGTTTGGTGTGTGGGCGTTATAAAGCATTTGTTTAGCCTGCTTGCTTTTTAGTGAAAAATGAGGCTTTGTCACACCACGATCCACTTGTTTATAGGTTTTGCGCTTGGCGAGGGCAATACTTGGGAATGTGATTTTTGTAACCGCCTTGCTGACAGGCTTTGTCATTTTATAGTTTTGTTTATTGTAGCTTGAGAAGCTTATTTTAGTAGCAGCATTGCTTTGAGCCTTCTTTGGCTTAAGGGATGATTCATGCGTAAAGTGAATTGTATAGTCATTTTGTTTTTTCTTAACTGGCTGTGGTATAACGAAATGAATTCTTGGTAACTCTGCCTGTTTCTTAAGTGGACGTGTTTCATGAATAAAATGAATCTGTGGAATACTATCCTTTGCACGTACCGGCCTTTCTTCACTTCTAAAATGAATCTTAGGAATGCTCTCAACGACTTTTGTTTCCTTATGTTCACTCTGGAAATTGATTTTTGGAATACCATTAACCTTCTTGACTTCCTTATGCTCACTCTGGAAGTTGATTTTTGGAATCTTATTGAGAGATTGTTTTTCTATGAGCGTGTTATCAAAGTGTAACTTAGGAAGACTCTTGTCCGGTGCTTTCTTGAAACTGCGTTCTTCCTCGAAATGAATAGTGACAAGATCAGATTGCTTCTTCTTGAACTCAAGTTTTGGGCCAAAATGAATCTTTGGGAGTGTTTGTGATGGCTTTGTATATTCTCGTTTTTGCGTTTGAAAGTTTATTGTAGGAAGAGGAGCACGAGGATGGGCAACATGCTGGTTGCTTTCAAAGTTTATATATGTCTCCTGCTTTGTTTTTGGTTCTTTGAAAGAGCCTCTTTTGAAATTGATTGTTGGCAGGGGTGCACGAGGATGAGCAACATGTTGATTATTTTCAAAGTTTATATGTGTTTCTTGTTTTGCTTGTGGCTCCTTGAAAGAGCCTCTTTGAAAGTTAATTGTTGGTAAGGGTGTCTCATAATGTTTCTTATTGAGCAAGGATTCTCGTTCGAAGTTAATATGGGATTGTCTGCCTGTTGTTTCTTTTGCTTGATAGGTTCTTTCATAATGACGATCGATATCACTTGACAGCATTTCTTCATCGTGTGCTTCATAGCGCTTTGTGGATGTTGTCAGGTCAATAGAATCCTTCATTCTCTTTCTTTTATAGATTTCTAATAATGAAGGCTTTCTTATTCCTCCTGTTTGTTCATCTTTATAGGGACGCTTATATGCATTAGAAATCATATGGGATTGTTTTGTATAATAACGAGGTTCTCTTTCTAAGGGAGAATCATCGAATGTTTTCTTTTTTCTAGCCATGTCTTTCACCTACGTATGTAGTATATACGAATTTCTTCTAAGAAACAACAAAAGAAAAAAGGTGGCATAGCCACCTTATGTATGAAAATATTATTTAGCTTTGACTTCAGCAGTACCTAAGTCACGACCTTCATTGAAGTTACGTGCATTTTCCATAGTTGTTACTGCGATAGCCTGTAATGCTTCTCTAGTGAAGAATGCCTGGTGTGAAGTTAAGACAACATTAGGGAACATTGTTAGACGTGCTGTGATTGAAGAATGTAATCTTTCATCACTTCTATCAGTATAAACGTTAGCGTCTTCACCTTCATATACGTCTAGTGCTACAGCATGGAATTTACCATCCTTTAATGCAGCGATTAAGTCTTCTGCGTCAATTAATGGTCCACGTGCAGAGTTCACTAACATAACATCATCTTTCATCTTAGCGATTGTATCTTTGTTGATGATATGATATGTTCCACCTTCACCCATGATAAGTGGTAAATGTAATGAAATTAAGTCAGCTCTTTCGAATAATTCATCTTTGCTAACATAAGTTAACAAGCCTTCTTCTTCAAGCTTCTTGTTAGGGAAAGCATCCCAGCCAATAACAGTCATGCCATAACCCTTAGCAATTCTAGCGAAGCACTGACCGATCTTACCAGTACCTAAGATACCACAAACCTTATTATGTAAGTCAACACCAAGTAAGCCATTTAAAGCGAAGTTATTATCTTTCACTTTATTATAAGCTCTGCCAAGTCTTCTGTTGGCTTCCTGAAGAATAGCCATTGCATGTTCAGCAACTGCATATGGTGAGTAAGCAGGAACACGAGCAACCTTGATACCACATTCCTTAGCTGCCTGTAAGTCAACATTGTTGAAGCCAGCGCAACGTAATAAGATTAATTTAACACCACATTCAGCTAATGTTTCAACAACTGAACGAGGAGCTTCATCATTAACGAAGATACATACTGCATCATAGCCTTTAGCTAACTGAGCAGTTTCAGGAGTTAAACGAGTAGAGAAATACTTAATATCTGAATTATAAGTGCCTGGACCTTTATCTTTTACTAATTCTGAGAAGAATACTCTGTCATAGTCCTTAGTACCAAAGAAAGCAATCTTTAAGACTTTTTCAGGTGCTTTTTCTTCGAAATCACCATGTAATAAATCTTCAACCTGCTTAACTGCTTCTTCTTCATCAACACCTTCAACTGTTACATTTAAAGTGTCGCCCTTCTTAGCTTCAAGAGCTAAAACCTGAAGTACGTTGTTACCTCCAGCAGTCTTACCATTGCATTCAATAGTTACTGCACTTCTTAAACCAACACATAACTGTGCTAGTAAAGCAGCTGGACGAGCGTGTACACCCATTGGGTTTACAACAACATAAGAAAATTTTTTCATCTGTAATAAGCCTCCTAATATTTTTACACTTAAATAATAGCACAAAATAATTCACACGTTTAATAAAAACGTACTTTTCTCCAATAATTTAATAGCGTTAACATGAATTAAATGAAAGCGTGTCAAAAACGTTTATCTCATTTACGTACAAAGACAAATAAACCACCTATTTCTGACGTATAATGTGCTTTGTCAAACCCTTCAACATATGTTAGCTTATAACATGTTTGCATACGCATTGTATCATAGGAATGAATGGATTTTAGAAAGCCATAAACATCATCACTGATGACAATGACTCTCTTGATATCTGAATGATAAAATGATTGCGAAAGAATGCTTGAAAACTGATGATTTTCTAAATGCACAATCACACTGTCATAATGATTACGAGAAAGAAGCTGACTTGCCCGTTGTTCAACTGGCCCTTTGTAGAGATGCATGTTGATGAGATTTAGATTTTTCTTATTTCTTAGCGCATCCTCAAATTCATAATCTTCATCAAAAATACAGCTTACCTCATTTGAAAGTCCATATTCCATCATTCCATTGCCACAATAAAGAGCAAGCACATGATTGTCATTTTCAACAAGTTCATAAAGCGTTTTTGATAGATTACGATTGAACGTGAAATTAGACTGGTAGGATAAACGATAGGTGATATTTTGTGAAGTCAGGTGATAGTGATGACGGCCATAGATATGCACTGGTGAGCCTAACTTGATATAGCGCCCAACACGTATAACCTGGCATTTATATAAGCCAAGAATCTGCTTATTTGCTTTTAGCTTTTCAACAAGTTCTTCATTTAAATCCCCACGTCCACTCTCTATAAAGACAAGACAGCCTTCTTCTACCTGTTTGATGCGCACACCTTTAATGCCTTTTTGTGTTGGATCATCATAAGTTGACACATGGCAGGCATTCATGACTTCTTCAAGATAGTGAAGAGTAGCGTTGATCATTTCATCATTAAGAAGACATTGACTTTTGAAGGTTATGCTTTCTTTCGTCAGTTCGCCAAAATAGACTGTTCCTTTATAGTCATAGAGATCATATCGAACATCCTTTAAATAATGCAGCTGTTGATCTGAAGGCATGAAAGAGAGATGATAATCTTTGAATGTTGTAAAGCGTTTAATAAGGGTTGCAAGTGTTTCTTTCTTATGGGTCAATTGCGCAGAAGAAGCCATATATTGGAAACAACAGCTATCACACAGATCTGCCTGCAGGCATACCGGTGTCGTTCGCATTGCTGAAGGAACAATAATCTTCATTGCCAAGGCATCAATATCATGCGCCCTTTCTTTTTTGATCGCAACCTGGACAATTTCATGAGGAAGCACATTTTTAAGTAATGTCTTCTTACCTGCAAGCATGGCAACCCCCTGACCAAGATGGTTAATGGCATCAACCTTAATGATACTAATGGAGTGGGCTAAACGCTTTTCATAAAAGAGATGGGTCACATACATCCCCACATAGAAAATCTCACAGCCCCAATTCAATACAAAGAAAACCATGACAATGGAAGCGAGTGGTCCATAGACATTGGAGAAGGAAACATTCTTGAAGTAATAACGAATAATGAAATACAAAATGATATCTCCTAATGTTGTAACAACAGCTCCCTTAATGGCTTCATTTAGAAAGATATGAGGCTTAGGAATAAGCTTATAGATAAGTGAGAAGAAAAGAATAAATAAAGAAAACAATAAGATTTGTCTTAGTAGGAGATAATCATAGAAGACATCAAAGAAGGCGGCAATCGGCCCAATCGCAATAAAGAAGATAAAGCCAATCGCAAAAAGTAATAAGACAATGGTGATTTCAAAGGTATAGGCATAATAACCAATAATGGTATCTTCATCATTCTTTGCATCAGGAAAGAGTTCTTTGGAGATCTGGTAGACATTGCCAACACCTCTACTGATGGCATAAAGAGACAAGGCAAAGACGACAAATGATCCTAAAGAAATCGTTGGATTCTTAATAATATCCACCAGCATAATCGCATAGGAACTTGTCAGATATTGTTCTAATAAATTGACAAGCATATCTGAATTAAAGTGGAATAAACTTGTCGCAAAGGCCACAATGGAAATAGCAGGGACAATGAGAATAATCAAATAGAATGTCAGGGCAGCAGGTGCATAGGATGGGACATAATGACGATAATCAGAAAAGATTGTTGCCGCTTTTTGATAATAGGCTTTCATCATTTTCACCCATTCTTTTTTCTCCACATCCTTCACCCCCTTTACATTATTATATCAAAAGAAAAAAGAACATCCCAAGAAAAGGATGTTCAAAGCAATTATTCCTCAACATCAATATCTAGACCAAATTCAGATGGTAAAAATCTAGGACAGACATTCTCCTTTGTCGCAATGACACTAGAGGCAAGTCTTGTACCAATAGCACAAGCTTCTCCTAAGCTCTTGCCATATGTCAAGCCAATGACAACCCCGGCAAAGAAACTATCCCCACAGCCGGTTGTATCAATGACTGAGACTTTCTGAGCAGGAATATAGCCTGATTCACCATCACTTGAAGCATAGACAGCACCCTGTGATCCCATGGTGATAATCATTTCGTTCAGTTCAGCACTTTGAATCTTGACTTTAAGAATATCACACATTTCTTCCGGTGTCTTGCCTTCATAGTCATCTGAGAAGAAGATGCCTGCTTCCTGAAGATTGCAGACAAAGCAATCCGTACGTTTAATAAGGTCTCTGCGTTCAACGGCAATCGACATGTTGGAAACAAGGGCATAGACTTTTTTATGGTATTTTTCGGCTAAGGCAAAAATCTTCTTCATGATATCCGCCTTCATATCAATTTCACAGACAACACTATCCGCATTCTTAATGATTTCATCACCTTGTTCATCAAGAATCGTCCCAATTTCATCAAGATCAGGACGCTTACTGATGGATGCCACAACATCCCCTTCATTATCGAAGACAGCTAGCCATGTCCCCAATCCATCCTCGGTTTTACGGATATATTGGGTATTGACTCTATGGCGGTTAAGCTTGTTGATGACATCATCACTAATACCACTCTGATCAACAACTGAGACAAATGTTGGTCTTAATTCCACATTTGCGATATCTTCAGCCACATTACGACTGACACCACCATGTACCTGGGTCACTCTGCCGGCATTTCTTCCTGCTGGTATATATAATTTATTAGGATATCCCTTGATATCCACAAATACGGCTCCTATTACAACTACGCCCATGTTTTTTCTCCTTATATGATCTGGAAGATATAGAATTTTAAATAACTTGTTTCGGCCATGCCCCAAAGAATAGGATGGTCATGATTTTGCTGGGTCACACTGACTTGTTTAAGCGTGACACCTGTTTCTCTGGCTGCCTGTCTCAGCATTTTTTCATACATTTCACGCTCCATAAAACGTGAACAGCTACAGCTAATAAGATAACCACCATGTCTTAAGACATTCATGGCTTTTTTATTGATTTCTAAATAGCCTTTGTAGGCATGATCAATTGTGCGTCTATTTTTAGTGAAGGCGGGTGGATCAAGGACAATGATATCATATTGATTCTCTTTGATTGTATCAAGGAAGTCAAAGACATCAGCCTGAACAAATTTCATGCGATCTTCAAGATGGTTGAGTTTCGCATTTTCCAATGCTTCATCAAGGGCTGTCTTGCTGACATCAACGGCAGTGACCTCACTTGCGCCCCCTAAGGCTGCATTGAGGGCAAAGCCACCCGTATGACTAAAACAATCACAGACTTTCTTGCCATAAGCCATCTCTCTGAGTAATAAGCGGTTACTTTTCTGATCAAGGAAATAGCCCGTCTTCTGGCCATTTTCAATATCGACATAGAGTTTTAAGCCATTTTCATTGATGATTGTTGTTGTAGCCAGCTTGTGATTGCCATAAAAGCCCTTATAGAGCTTCAAGCCTTCCTTTTCTCTTGCTTTGACATCATTGCGTTCATAGATAGCCTTAATCTCTACATCATCCTGCTTAAAGACCTTAAGCAAGCAACCATAAAGCATTTCTTTGCGCATTTCCAAGCCATAAGACGTAATCTGGGTCACAAGAATGTCATTATAACGATCGACGGTTAACCCTGGCAGGCCATCTGCCTCACCAAAGACATAACGACAGTTTGTGAGATTCTTACGTTCTACGCATTTACGGAAATCATAAGCAAACTTGATGCGTTTCATGAAGAATGCTTCATCAATCTTTTCATCCTGTTGGCGTGTAAGTATTCTGACAATGACATGGGAATCTCTGTTGAGAAAGCCAGTTGCTAAATATCGTCCATTTTCATAGACAATATCAACAACATCACCATTCACTGCATTCTTATCTATATGAACTAAATTATTGGCATACATCCAGGTCTGTCCTTTTTCAATAAAAGGTGCTCCCTGGTTTGATATCACGACTTTATTTCGCATAGAAATCCCCTACTCATTGCTTAAATTTTCTAGCACTTTCATATGCAGCATTGGCAAGCCAGAAAAGCCATTAATCGATAATGTGCCAGCGACAGTGACATGATCACCATTATTGATTTTGACATGAACACATTCATTCTCATAGGCACTAGCCTTAACTAGGCCATGATTGGTGCGGAATGAGAGCTCAAGCCCACGTGCCATGTCGAACTTGCGATATTCAGCAACTTCGATATCATGAATAACCCAGTGAGGACGATTGAATCCCGCATGATATGGTTCAAAGGTATGATCTAAGGCACGGACATTATCAATTGTGACGAGATCGAGATTTGTCTCAATATATGTTGGATTGTCATTAAATTCAGGTACTTCAACATCAATACCATTCAACATTGTACCAAACATCTGATATTTCTTATCTTCCTTATTAGGATTAAAGAAGTATTGAATCAATCCGACAAAGCGCTTATCACCATGTTCCTCTAAGTAGCGATTGAGCGGAAAGACGAAGCGACGACGGATCATGCCAGCACTATAAGGTGTATAATTACGGCCATTATAGAGTAATTGCTGGTTACGTTTTTCTCTAGAAATCAGCACTCGCTCCATGCATTTATAGCGCTGATCTTCTAAGAGCTGCTTACCATCATGATATAATGTACGATTTTCCTTAATTAAATCCTTATTTGAAGCAATCGTTCCCATGCAAGCTAAGGCCAAGGCATAGCGGTCATTCGCAAAGCATGAAGAAATCAAATAGGCAATACCAGAATTTGCGAGATAGGATTCTGGTAGGACAATATCAAGACCCTTTGCTTTATTGAGGAAGCGAATGGTTTCTCCTAGAATCAGGATATTTCCTCTGACCATTGTTTCATCCTTGTTGATATGTGTTAATGTATAAGCAATTTTCTTAATAACACATAAACGGGCAAAGATAATAGTCGCAAAGAGATTATCAACAGTATGTGAAGATAAAATAAGAATCTTTTCATTCTCATTATGGCATCTTTCAATTTGTGCTTTTAAAGGCTGTAATTCAGGATGATTGTTGAGATCTAACTCAATACGTTCATCAAACTCCTTAAAAGCTTCCTGTGAAAGATTGTGTGATTCAATAACCTGGGCTACTAAATCGGTGACTTCATAGTCTTTTTTAATTTGTTCTAGATTGTGGCAGTTAAATTCATTCAATTTCATAATTTCCTTCAAAAATAAATACAATACACATAAATTTACAACACTAATTTAACACAAAATTCAGTAAAAATTAAGGATAATCCATGGTGTAAGCGTAAACAGTTTTTGATGCTTTTTTTCAAAGAAAAATATTCATGAAAAGAAGAAATTATTTGTTTTTAAACGAAAAAATAGACTCTTAGAGTCTATTCATGTTCAACCTGATCCAAAGGGAATGATGGCATTAATTCAAGTTTATGTAAATTGATCTTATGTAAGTGATCAATTCTTGTTTTTGTCTTTTCGTCTTCACATTCACCTGTTAGCACATAGTGATCAAGTGTGTCATATGTAAAGCCAAGCTTATCTTCATCTGTTTTGCCAGATAAGCCATCACTTGGTGCTTTTCTGACAAGCTTTTCAGGAAGATTCAATACTTCACCAATCTGATAAACTTCTTCAACAAGAAGATTAGCGAGTGGTGAGAAGTCACCAGCGGCATCACCAAACTTTGTCGAATAGCCAACATAGTCTTCTGAACGGTTGCATGTGTTAACCACACGGCCACCATTTGGCAGCATCTGTCCAACGGCATATAGTGTTGCCATACGTAAACGAGGTGGCAAATTCACTCTTGTATCCGTAGAAAGCTTATCTAAGTGAGTGATGGCCTTGAGTTCATCGCTTCCTTCCAGCATCTCTGCCATACCCTTAAATGCCCCTTCAATATTTAATACTGCATGTGGCAAATCCAACAAATCTACCAGCAACTTTGCATCATCAATATCTTTCTGTTCACCATTAGGCATCAATACCGCAACAATACGGTCTTTACCAAGTGCTTCTTTTAATAAAGCCGCACAAACACCACTGTCCTTGCCCCCACTAATACCAATGACAGCTGAGCATTCTGGTCCATTCTTTTCAAAATAATCTCTAATCCAAGCTACAATCTCATTTTTTGTCTTTTCAGGATTCTTCAACATATTACATATCCTCCATATGTGTCCCATTATAGGCTTAATTCTTTATCAAAGCAATAAATTTTTATTATACAATAAACACTCTTCCACAAGTCTGGCATGTATAACTGCCATCACTATTTTCTACAACATCCACACTGCCACAATCTGGACAGATGATCGTATTTTCAAGAAAAAAGTTACCTGCTGACATATCGTCTGGGAAATCAATATCATTTTCTTCAAGCACATCCAATGCTTCAATAAAAGAATGACATCTTCTGATCTTATGTTTCATTTCTGAACTTAATGTTTCATATAAGTCTTTGAGTTCCATATTTTTTCCTACACTTTTCTTTATTTCAAATCGTTCGCATGTAGTGCAAGCAATTTGATTCTTACAAAAATCACTCCTGTTTTCATTATAGCCCATTTCTTAGTCAACGAAAAGAAAAAGCCTGGTTGATACCAGACTTAGAATAATAATCCAATAGTATGTACGATAAAGGCACAAAGATAAGCGATAACGCATTGGAAAATGACAATAAATCCAGCCCAGCGTCCCCCTAGTTCACGCTTAATACTAGCGATAGCGGCAACACAAGGTGTATAAAGCAAGCAGAAAACAAGCAAGCTTGCAGCCGAGAGTGTCGTTAGTGTTGACATAATATGAGCAGTGCTACCAAACAGCACAGTCAATGTCGAAACAACGGATTCCTTCGCCATAAAGCCTGTAATCAAAGCTGATGTAATGCGCCAGTCACCAAAGCCAAGAGGCTTGAAGATTGGGGCAATAAAGCTTGCACAATAAGCGAGAATAGAATCATCAGGATTCTTGACAAGCTGTAAATGTAAGCCAAAGTTCTGTAAGAACCAGATGACAATTGAAGCGACAAAGATAATGGTAAATGCACGCTGAATAAAGTCTTTTGACTTTTCCCATAGAAGCTGCAGGACATTGCGTACACTAGGTAAACGATAGTTAGGCAATTCCATGACAAATGGGACAGCCTCACCCTTAAAGAAGGTATTCTTGCTTAAGAGTGCAGTCAAGATGCCTACGACAATCCCCAAGAAATACAACAGAACCATCACAATGGCCCCATGTCCAGGGAAGAAGGCTGCTGTAAAGAAGGCATAAATAGGCAGTTTGGCCGTACAGCTCATAAAGGGTACCAGCATGATGGTCATTTTGCGATCACGATCACTAGGCAGTGTACGTGAGCTCATGACAGCTGGTACAGAACAGCCAAATCCCATCAACATAGGCACAACACTTCTTCCTGACAAGCCAATTTTTCTTAAGAGCTTGTCCATGACAAAGGCAATACGTGCCATATAACCTGTATCTTCTAATAATGAAAGGAAGAAGAAAAGCAGAACGATTAAAGGCAGGAAGCTCAATACTGAACCAACCCCAGTAAATATACCATTAATGACAAGAGACTGAAGAACTTCGTTGACTCCTCCAGCTTTCATCGCCAAGGCGACAATATTTGTCAAATGATCAATACCTGTTGCAATCAAGTCCTGGAAATAAGCACCTACAAGATTGAATGTCAGATAGAAAATAATCGCCATGATTATGATAAAAGCTGGAATAGCTGTATATTTTCCTGTAAGTATCGCATCAATCCTGCGACTACGTTCATGCTCCTTGCTTTCTCTTGGTTTGATGACAGTTGCTGCTACACATTTTTCAATAAAGGCAAAACGCATATCAGCAATCGCAGCCGCACGGTCAAGATGTCGTTCTTTTTCCATCTGTGCAATAATGGCTTCAATAGCCTTCTTTTCATCATTATCAAGATTTAATGCGTTCAGCACAACCTCATCACCTTCAATAAGTTTGCTTGCGGCAAAGCGAATAGGAATCTCTGCATCTTGAGCATGATCTTGCACCAAATGCATAATGGCATGAAGAGCACGGTGAACTGCCCCACCATGATCATTTTCATCACAGAAGTCTGTACGGGTTGGCAATTCCTGATATTTCGCTACATGTAAGGCATGACGGACTAATTCATCAATACCTTCATTCTTGGCAGCTGAAATAGGAACAACTGGTACACCAAGCATGGCTTCAAGCTTGTTGATCTTAATACTGCCTCCATTGCCCTGGACTTCATCCATCATATTCAAGGCAACAACCATCGGTTTATTGAGTTCAATCAGCTGCATTGTCAAGTAGAGATTTCTTTCAATATTCGTTGCATCAACAATATTAATGATACCTGTTGGCTTTTCATTAAGAATGAATTGTCGAGAAACAATCTCCTCGGCACTATAAGGGGACATGGAATAAATACCTGGCAAATCCGTAATTAGCGTTTCAGGATAGCCCTTAATAGCCCCACTCTTTCGATCAACAGTAACTCCAGGGAAGTTCCCGACATGCTGGTTTGAGCCTGTCAGCTGATTGAAGAGTGTTGTCTTGCCACAGTTCTGGTTACCAGCTAAGGCAAAAGTTAGCGTTGTTCCTTCAGGAACAGGGTGGGCATTCTTTTTATCATGATAAATACCATCTTCACCTAAACCCGGATGATGATCAAAGGGTGAATTGGAAGCATCAAGATATGGACGATCAAGATGATCAGGCGCATCACTTTCTTCATGAAGAGGCTGATCAGTAACTTCAATTTGTTCAGCTTCATTAAGACGCAATGTCAGCTCATAGCCATGAATACGCAGTTCCATCGGATCTCCCATTGGAGCATATTTCACTAAAGTAACCTTTGCGCCTGGAATAACACCCATATCAAGAAAATGCTGGCGTAATTCTCCTTCTCCGCCAACCGTCTTGACATAAGCAGATTCATTAAGATTGAGGTCTTTGAGTGTTTTCATTATTGTTCGCCTCGCAGTTCTTGAACTCTGGCTTGTATTCTTCTAAATGTATCATCGGAGATATCATGTTCGATGGCACATGCCTCTTCTTCTGCCTGATTCTCATCAATGCCTAATTCCATCAAGGCATTCTTGAAGAACAGATGACGCTCATAGACATGCATTGCTGCCTTCATGCCAGTATCACTCAAGATAATATCTCTTCCTTCTTTTCTTAAATAGCCTTTCTCTTCTAGCTTACTTAAAGCAACAGAAACTGAAGACTTACGGTGCTGTAGATGGTTGACAATATCAACAGAATGACATACACCTTTTTCTTTTGTAATCATGAGGACTGATTCAAGATAATCTTCTTCTGATTCAGTCAAATGTCTTTCTTCCATACACATTCCCCTTTCAAAACATAGCCCCATTATAACCACTTGGTTAGTTAACGTCAACTAACGTGTTATGTACAACAAGAATAAAAAAAGGAGAGCTTACTCTCCTTCAGACTGTTGACAATCAAATGATTGTGGACAGTCTGAAGCTCCATTTAATGGAGCTTTTTTATTTATCAAGCTGTTTTAATGTTTCTTCAACATCATCCAAGATGCTTGCAAACTTCTTGAGTGCTCTAGATACTGGTGCGGATGTTGTGAAATCAACACCGGCATGCTTTAATTCATCAAGTGGATAAGCTGAACCACCCATTGATAAGAATTCAAGATATTTCTTAACAGCCTCATCACCATCATTCAAAATGGCTTCACTTAAACTAACAGCTGCTGAATAGCTAGTAGCATATTTATAGACATAGAAAGGACGATAGAAATGTGGAATTCTTGCCCATTCATACATCACCTCATCATCAACTACAAGATCTTCACCAAAATACTCTTCAATAAGTTTCTTGTAGAGATTGTTGAGGCTTGAAGCTGTCAATGCCTCTCCTGCTTCAGCCATGGCATGCGCATCGCGTTCAAATTCCGCAAACATCGTCTGACGGTAAACAGTTCCTTTAAAGCCTTCAAGATACTGATTTAAAAGGGAAAGACGTTCTTTTGGTTCCGTTGTTTTGGCAAGCAGCTGTTCAATTAAGAGGTTTTCATTAACTGTTGAAGCAACTTCCGCAACAAATAACGTATAGTCGGCATTTTGTGGTTCCTGTGTATGGTTGGCAAGCCATGTATGCTGGGAGTGTCCCATTTCATGAGCGAGCGTACTTACGGAATCCAATGTGCCTGTAAAGTTTGTCAGAATGAATGGATTAGAATCATATGTCCCGCTTGAGAAAGCTCCACCACGTTTACCAGCGTTTGGATAGACATCAATCCAGCCATCCTGATAAGCCTGCTTAACGCGATTGACATAATCTTCCCCTAGCGGCTTAACAGCTTCTAGTACCATTTCCTGTGCTTCTTCATAAGTATAATGCTTTGTCGAATCAGGCATAAGTGGGGTATAAAGATCATAATAATGTAACTCATCAACACCAAGCATTTTCTTTCTTAAAGCAACATAGCGATACATCTGATTCATATATTCATGAACCGTATCAACTAAGCCATCATAGACGCTTTCAGGAACATGTTCATTAGCCATGCTCATGGCTCTAGAAGATGAATAATGTCTCACTTTAGCACTGGCCACAGCTTCTTTAACATTGGCATTATAAGTAGCGGCAAAAGTATTAATATGTCCTTTATAACTTTTATAAAAGCTTTTAAAAGCATTCTTTCTTAGTATACGATCGGTATTTGTCTGTAAGAGAATATAATTGCTTTCCGTTAGCTGGTGCTTCTCACCCTGGCTATCTTCTACATCATCAAAGGTCATATCGGCATCCTGTAAGTTTTCACTGATCTTACCAGGAGCACCTAGGACTTCAGTATAGGCGGCTAACAAGGCTTCTTCTTTTGATGAAAGAACATGTGGCTTTGCATCAAGCAATTTCTGCATGGTAAACCTATAAGGCTTCAGCAATTCATCCTGCATAATATCTTCCATTGTCTTTTCATCAAGTGAAAGGATTTCTGGTTCTGCAAAACTTATTGCAGTAGCATATTTTGTATAGATTTCAAAAGCTTTGGCTTCCATCGCCTGACCATCATTATCACGTGTATCCTCACAATTTCTTAATGATGCATAACAATAATAATCAGAAAGCTTACGTGAAAGCTTTGTATCAAAGTCAAAGAATGTACGTATATTCTTTGCATTATTCAGTGTGCCTTGATACTGACTAAGCTGACCGATCATTTCTTCTAGTTGATCTTTTTCTTTAGCCCAAGTTTCATCATCTTTATATAGTGTTGACAAATCCCACATGTATGCAGGATCCATATCTTTACGTTCTTTTAATAATTCTGCCATTTAAATCACTCCTTTCTATGAGTATAGCACTTTTTATTCTTTCACTCTAGAAACATGATTAATCAATAATCGTTCTCTTAAGCATCTCACAAATTCCTTGAACACCATCACCTGGCTTCCAGAAAGTGACATAGCCTTCAAGTGAACTGGCTTTTTCAACCAAGGATGGCACGCTTTCATCAACCACAATCCAACATTTATACTGACTATTTTTTGCATCCTGAATCATATTACTTGCCGCACTATGCCCATCTAGAGCTAGCAGCAAAGAAGGTCTCCGCTTGAAAATTTCAAAGGCAAAGCTCTTATAAACACCTAATGGGGAAGATTCAATGGATATACGTACACCAACATCTTCCTTCTTGATGCGTTCTACTTCTTTTTCTGTCAACATTTTAGGGACAAAGCTATAGACCTCGAAACCTATGGCATGATCCAATAGATATTTTTCATAGCCTGACATGCTTGAACCAATCACAAAGAAGACATCTTCTTTCTTTACACTATCAATGAGTTCATCAAGAAGATGACATTCATCTTCTCTTAATTCTGTTTGATGATTAACATTGTTAAAGGATCCTCCAACAATCACAATAGGAATCTTATGAAGTGGCAATGGCTTAATCTTTGAAGCAAGAGAAACTGAAGCTTCAAGATTACGGCTTGTCGGCGTCAAAGTAATCACATGATGTTTTTGTTCATCAATACGTTCATTGTAATAAGTGGCAACACTTTGTATGCCCAGGGCTTTCTTAAAGTCTGCCATTTTCTCATGAAATTCATGCATCGCCGTATGACAAATCGCAGCTTCAACATCACGCATTTTCTTCATTTCTTCAAAACTCAAGTCAAGCATGCGTTCAAGCGACAATTGTTCATCAATGGAGTTAGTCCCATAAAGAGCTCCCCCATCAGTCCCCTGGACACAGCGAATATCATTTCTTAAATAGTCTTTTAAGGGATGATGTGTTAATTCAGTGAGATTATTGAGTCTAACATTGGAGGTAATCTGGAATTCGAGTGCTATTCGATAATCTTTAAGCTTTTCTAAAAGCAGCTTGCCTTTTTGACTATCAAGTGCTGGCGTATAGAGACCATGGCCTAAGCGTACATGGGGAAAGAACTGTCCTGGAGCGAGTGCTTTTTCTACTTCAAGGACACTATTTAAAACATTATCTGGCAATGAGTCATTCTCTCCGGCATGGAATCTGATGACAAAGCTTGGAATATCTTTGGCAATGGCAACAATGGCCTGAATAACTGAAGAGAGTTCACGAATATCATTCATTTCTTCTCCTACAAAATCACTACCCGCCACATAGGGATCATTCGCCACCGCCTTTAAAACTTGCAAGTTTTCATTAAAACCATTCTGTCCAATTTGATCTTTAACAATCGTCAATGGAATACGTCTAAAAGCACATAAGAAACGCAGTGTTACTCCTGTTTCCTTTGTAATAGCTGGCATCACTTCATGAATCTGTGCAAGCGTATTGGCTGCTTCACTTGCCTTAACAAGAGCTGTATCAGAGATTTCTGCATAGGTCACCCCAACCTTCTGATAACTTCTCGCAACAAAAAGAAGCTGGTCCTGATAAAGCGTATTATAGCGATAGACAGGATTGAGTCGATCCAATTCCATCTGTTTTAATGTATTGACAATATCTTCATCCTCAATATCATCAATATGTTCTAAAGTAATAGGATCAAGCACGCTTGTTCCCTTTGTAAAGACATAACGATAAATATAGACTTTCTCAAGATTCGTGAAAACGGCTTGACCATCTTTCATGACTGCAAGTGAAGCTCTAATCTTGGCTATATTCTCTGAAGCATGTTCAATATTTTCAAGAATAAGACTTGCGAAATTGAGATAAGTATGATCATCAATCTTACGCTCCAGGTACTTTCCTTTTAATTGACTATGAGCAAATGATCTAGCTATTATCTGTCTTCTGTTTTCTAATAGAGCTTTTTGTGCAGGCGTTATATTGAGTTGTAGTTTTTTAATATAATAATAAGGATAACGCAACTGATGATGAATGGCTAAGGCGATAAGAATATCAGGTGAGAGATTGGCCGAACGATGGGTATGAAGATCACTATGGAACTTCACTTCTCTTCGAATATAAGTCTTAACGAGCGTCTTCTCAATATCTAGCTTATAGTCCTTAGTCTGGCTCATCAGTGTTTTCGCAATAGCAGGCACATAGGCCTTACGTTCAATGCGTCCATCAGGATAGATATTCGCCACCTTTGTATTATAAAAGCGTAAAATATAAACCATTTCATTATCACCATTATAAAAACAAGGCACATCACCCTTGATGATTTTATAGCCATAATCATCATAGCTAATTTCAAGCTTACAAACCTTTGCGAGATTCGTTATGAGATTACCTGTTTTATGATGCGGCGAAGTAATGACATATGATAAATCATCCCCATGCATATCAAGCGTGACAATAATATCCTTCTCTTTATCAAGATAAAACTTTCCAAAATATGCCATAATCTCTCTCCTTATATTTCCCCCTACTTTAACACCTTTCCTATCACAATGAAAGAAAAAGCGTAAAAGAATAAGCTTCACTTAAAACATAATGTCTTGAAATACATTTCTCGATAGTGCATTACGTAGTTTATTATTGCTTTTTATGATATTTCTTATTGAGAAAAGTAATACCATTCATGTTCGTTATTGTCTTGAACAAATGTAAATAAAAAGTAACTACCAAAACTTATAAGTAGTTACCTAGAAGAAGCTTAATGTACTGTTCTCTTTTGCAGTAAGTTTTATTATGGTAATGTCTTCCCACTTGCTAGATAGAGATTATACCATTCCTGTCTTGTCAGCTGAATATTTGTAGCTTCACACATTTCTCTTAAATGAATTGGTGAAGTCGTACCAGAAATCACTTGCATATGGGCAGGATGTCTTAAGATCCAAGCGACAGCTATAGCAGCTTTTGTCACATGATATTTTTCACTGAGTTTTGCGAGTTCTTCATTTAATTGTGGATAATGAGGATTATCAATAAATGTGCCCTCGCTCCAGCTTGCCTGCAAAGGGCTCCAGGCCTGAATCATAATTTCATTGAAGCGACAAAAATCAAGTACACCACCATCTTTATCTACTGCAAAATCTTCTGTCATATTCATATGCAAGCCACTATCTACCATTCCTGAGTGAACAATCGAGAATTGTAATTGGTTGGCAACAATGGACTGGTTGGCATACATCTGTAGAAGTCTTACCTGACCAGCAGTATGATTGGAAACTCCAAACTGGCATACCTTTCCTTCTTTGTTTAAGGTATTGAAGGCATCAGCTACTTCCTCATAATCACAAAGAGCATCAGGGCGATGTAATAAGAGCAGATCAAGATGATCGGTATGCAGTCTGTCGAGCGTGCCATTGACAGCATTTATAATATAGTCCTTAGAGAAATCATAACGTTTTCCAGGCACTATCCCACACTTACTCTGGATAATCATTTTCTCTCTTAATTCAGGGCGCTTAGCGAGCACTTCTCCAAAGACTTCTTCACTCTTGCCACCACCATAGATATCGGCATGATCAAAGAAATTAATGCCACAATCAAGGGCTGTATCAATCAGTTCTTCGACTTCCTGTGCGCTCTTATTGGCAATACGCATACAGCCCATGCCGATGGCTGAAACACGATAGTGTGTATTCGATAATTGATAATATTTCATAAGAAATCCTCCTACTACTACTATTATGCATCACTAAAAGCATAAATAAAAGATGATTAAGCTAAATCAGGATCGATTGTGATATAGACAAGTAATTGAGGATGCATGGCAAGGATTTTATTCTTGATGGTATTTCTTGTTTCCTGGGGATTGTTGTTTTCAAAATCAATGACGGCATCAAAACGAATCGAATGCTTTTCTTTATCATAATAGAAGCCATGCATATCATGAACATGGGGTTCTTTGTCAATAATAGACTGAACATCATTTCTTAAGTCAATGACTTCTTTGTCACATGTATTGATTGAATAAATGGACACACCGGTTAAAAAGACATGGGTCTTTTGTTTAACTTCACGTACAATCCAGCGTGTTAATACATCAATATCTTCAGCCTTCATTGTATCTAAGACGGCAATATGGACTGATCCTGTATGGGCAACTGGTCCATAGTTATTAATGACAACATCATATGTTCCCTTGACAGCCTCATGACTATTGATGATATCCTTAATCTCACCAATCAATGCTTTATCAAGATGTTCCCCTAGAAGACGTGAGACTGAATCCCTTAGCATCATCAAGCCACTATAAATAATGATAATCGAAATCACTAAGCCAACGATACCTGCAAGCTGAATATGAAAAAGCAAATAAACAGCACCTGAAATAAGTGTACCAAGGGAAATCAACGAATGGGTCAGTTCCTCCCTGCCGGCATGAACTAAGGCACTTGACTGATAAAGATGTCCGGTATGAATATCATGTCTTCCTACAAAAATACGGGCAACTAAGGAAATCACTACGACTAGTAAGGTATAGAAATGCATTGCTGGTTCAGCGGGATGTAAGATCTTATCAACTGATTCAACCAAGGCTGTAATGCCTGCATAAGTCACCAAGCCAGCAACAATTAAGCCACTCATATATTCGATGCGACCATAACCAAACGGATGCTTATGATCTGCCTGCTTGCCGGCATACTTTGTCCCTAAAACGGTAATGACTGAACCAGCTGCTTCAGTGATATGTGACAAGCCATCAAGCATAACCGCAAAAGAGCCTACAAATAAACCTTCCAGTGCTTCTAATAAAGCAAGCAAGACATTGACAATAGCTGCATGTGTTCCTGCTTTGACAACTTCATTTCTTCTCTTATTTTCATCCATATTTAACTCCTAACTGCATTCTTTTTATTGTCGATTCTATCACTTTCCATTACAATACTTGAGAAAGTGAGGTTTTTATGAATCTAAAAACAATGCGCAGAACAACAATTATTCTGCTTATACTATCAATTATTATTTATTCCATCCAGATTCTTATCTTCGATGATCCTAGAACAACATTCTTCTATATTCTGCAAGATTTAGCCTTTATGCCTATTACAATTGCCTTTGCCACGCTGATGGTTGGGGAAGTGCTCAACTGGCGTGAAAAGAATGAACGCAAAGAAAAAACACGTATGCTGACAAGTACATTCTTTACAGAAATAGGTGCTATCCTTGCCCATTATACACTTTCCATGACCCAAGAGGATGATTTTTTACATCTTGTGGCAAGAAATGGCGGCAATATTGACAACATGACAGCTGATGAAATCATCCAGAAACTAGAACATCATAAAATCAAAGTCAAGCTCAATAAAGAAGGCTATGAAAAAGCCCGTAATCTCATTCTCTCTAACCAGGCAAACTTACTTGTCATCAGTTCCAACCCATTAATACTTGAACATGAATACTTTACTGAAATGCTTTGGGGTGTTTTTCATTTGATTGATGAATTCCGACTTCGTGGTGACTGGGATGCGCTTTCTAAAACAGACATTGCCCATCTCAATGTTGACTTTGCGAAGGTTTTACGTTTAATGCTTATTAACTGGATTGGCAATAGCGAATATCTCGCTAAAAACTATCCTGCTTTCTATAATGTTGCTTTCAACAAGCTTGATTATTAATACAATTGTCGATAATTCAGTACCCTTTATTTCTGATTAAGTGTATAATGTCGAATGTTAAGAAAGTTGTAGGTATAAAAATGGTTTTAGATGAAATTGATCATGAGTTGCTTCTTCTAGCCAAAGAGGCAGATGAAGCATTACAAGACGAATATAAGAAGATCGAAGCACAAAGCTTTAAAGCTTCCAACAAAGTCCTTTCTGCCTTTATTGCGAACAGTGTTTCCTATTCTGATTTTGCCGATGTGAACGGTTACGGGGACTTTGATCCAGGCCGTGATAAAATTGAAAATATCTTTGCGAGAGTACTTGGTGCACAGGATGCATTAGTCAGACCACAGATTATGAGTGGGACAAATGCCATCTATTTAACCCTTTCTGCTTTATTAAAATATGGTGATACAATGATTTCATTAACTGGTGATCCCTATGATTCATTGCAGGAAATGATTGGTTTATTTGGTTCATCATCACAATCCCTTAAAGCACATGGCGTCAAATATGAACAGATTGACTTAATCAACAATGAATTTGATGAAGCCAAGATTGTTGAAAGATTAAAGAGAAATGATGTTAAGCTTGTAGAAATTCAGCGTTCCAAAGGCTACTCCCATCGTAAGTCATTGACAATAAGTCGTATTGCATTGGTTATTCGTAAAATTCGTGAAGTGAATAAAGATGTTATTATTATGGTAGATAACTGCTATGGTGAACTTGTAGAAGAAAAGGAACCATGTGAAGTTGGTGCTAATATTTGTGTTGGCAGCTTGATGAAGAACTTAGGTGGTGGCATTGCCCAGACTGGTGGTTATGTTGCTGGTGATGAAAATCTCATCAAGATGGTCGCTGAACGCTTAACAGCCCCTGGTATTGGTAAATCCCAAGGTGCCAATTTCAATAAAAACAATGAATTCTTTAAAGGGATTTTCATGGCCCCAAATGCCGTAAAGAACGCCTTAAAGACACAGGTCTTTGCAAGCTATATGTTAGAAAAGCTAGGCTTCAAGAATGTCAGTCCAAGATATGATGAAGAACGAACAGATATCATTCAGACTGTCGAACTTGGGACGCTTGAAAACCTCACAAACTTTGCCCAGGGCATTCAGTCTGCTTCACCTATTGATTCCTTTGTCAGAGTCATGGCTGTACCAATGGCTGGATATCCATTTGATGAAATCATGGCAGCAGGTAGCTTTACACAAGGTTCAACAATTGAACTCTCTGCTGATGCACCTGCCATTGCGCCCTATACACTCTATATGCAAGGTGGTCTTTCCTTTGAATATGGCCGTCTTTCCATCCTGTTAGCCTTATCTAAAGTTAAAAAAGCCTAGAAATGATCTTCTAGGCTTTTTATAATAGCTAAACAGAACCAATCTGTCCTCCATCTATACGAATAACAGCATTATTAATATAATTGGCTTCATCACTAATCAAGAACTTCACTAAATGCGCAACTTCCTCAGGCTCACCATAACGCTTGACAAGAATCTTGTCGCATTCTTCTTTCAAGAATGCTTCATCATAGCCTTCAAGTTCATGCTTTGTCCCAATGAATCCTGGAGCGATAGCATTGACATGGACATAGGGTGCATACTGCAAAGCTAGATTATGTGTCAACGAGATAAGCGCTGCTTTACTTGCATCATAATCAAAGCACATTGGATAATATGTGTTGATGCCATTCGTAGAAGCTATGTTGATAATCCGTCCCCATTTCTGATCGACAAAATGACGATAGAGTGCTGAGGCACAATTATAGGCTCCAACGACATTGACATCAAGAATCTTCCTAAATTCTTCAGCTGTCTTTAACTCAAAGAGGTTAGGTAAATCTATTGCCGCATTATTGATCAGGATATCAACACCACCCATTTCTTCATCAATTGCCTGCATCATGTGCTTAACTTGATCTTCACAAGAGACATCGACCTGATAAATTCTTGCATGAATAAAATAGGCTGAAGTAATGTCTTCAAGAAGGCATTGTGCTTCTTTGTGAGAAGTATGATAGGCAATAGCGATATCATAGCCGGCTTGAGCTAGCTCTCTGACAATGGCTTCACCAATACCCGTCGCACCACCTGTTACTAATACAACTTTTGCCATAAGAGAAAAAAGAGCTTATTAAGCTCTTCCTGCATATTTACCATCTGCTGTATAAACAACAACATGTTCTCCTTCAGCAATAAACTGAGGAACTAAGATCTTAAGTCCTGTATTTGTGACAGCATCCTTTGTCTGGTTAGATGGTGCGCCTTTGATTGCTGGTGCTGTTTCTGCAATCACAAGTTCAACCTTTTCAGGAATCTGTACATTTAATAGATCATTTTCAAAGAATAAAAGGTTGACTTCCATACCATCAACGATGAAATATTTCTGGAAACCAATTAAATCTTCATTTAATTCATACATATCATATGTTTCAGTATCCATGAAATAATAAATCTTATCAGCTTCATATGAGAATGTTGCCTGTTTCTTAACAATATTTGCGGGTTCAAACTTAGTTGAAGCATTAAAGTTTCTTTCCTGTGTTGCTCCAGTCTTTAAGTTTTTCATTTTTGTTTTAAGAATTGCTGCACCCTTACCTGGTTTAACGTGCATAAATTCAAGAACCTGCCAAGGATCTCCATCGATAGTTAATGTAAGACCTGTTCTAAAGTCACCTGCTAAAATAGCCATATTTTTCACTCCTAAATCTATAATTATTTTAATTCATTTGTATTGTACACTTTTTCTTAATAAGTCTCAATTAGAAATATACTATGCTTCAGTTATTGCAAGCGTAATAATCCCTGCAACAATTAAGAAAATAAAGAAATACTGTCGTTTTGTCAAGCGTTCTTTCAACACAACTCTTGAAAGCAACAATGACACAACAACAACCGAATCCATAATCGGTGCGGCAATGGCACCATTGCCACTCATCGCGAAAACATAAGTAAACTGTCCAGCTGTTTCACAGACTGCCGCAAGAATCTTATCTCCTTGTTTGGGTAAGTTATACTTAACGCCCTTATGCCACATAAAGATCATTAAAATCACAGCGACAATCAGGAAAGTCAATTCATAAGATGTATTAGCCACAAGCTCAATCGTATTTTCATTGACATGCGTTAATGTTGTTGTAGACATCTCTAAGACAATATCATCCATGAATGTCCCAGTGGCATCCAAGATGGCATAACAGAATGGCATCGCAAAGGCAATAATAGCCATCTTCTTGCCAATCTTCTTCTTACGGTCCGTTGCACCATGGTTATCTAAGAAGCCAACGCCAATCACCCCGATCATTTCGGCAATCACGGCAAGAACAGAAATCCATGACACTTTCTCTGCAAGAAGAAGAATACAAAGAAGAAAGACAATACCCCCTGATGTATTTTCAATTGGATCAGATATTGATTCTTCAATAAAACGCATTCCAAAATATGATAATGTCATGGAAAGAATATAACAGAATGATACCGGAAAATAGTAAATAAGATTCATCGGATCATAGTGAATATTCTTTGTCAATAATGTAAAAATAGCGTGGGCACCCATAACAACCCCAACTGTTACAGATATCTTTAAATGTGCATATTTTTCTTCAGGTCGTGCACCTTTCTTGTAGAACAGTTCGGCTAAGCCCCACATAAATGTAGTGGTTAAGGCAAAAAATAGCCACATATAAAAGTTCATTCCTCCTTATTTCGACAAATATATCTCAAGCATAATACCAAAAAGTCATTGCAATGAAAACAAAAATGTTATATTTGTCATAAAACTGTCGACAGATCAAGAAGGCATAAATAGGAAAAGTTAGAGTGACTGATGGTTTGCCCAGTTATGAATACGTTTTTTCATGCCCTCAATATCAAGAACACCGTAGGCAAAACCTTTGCGGACAAGTTCATCAGGAAGATATTGATCATATTTTTCAAAGACAGGGACTTCTTTTTCATATAATAAATCAAGTGGATCAAAGTCTTTTTGGGCTTCTTCTTCAAGAATAGTAAAGAATGTTTCTTCATCCGCATCCATTGTAAACATGATGTAGTAGGGACGTAAACTATTGAGTCCTTTGAGATGTAATCTCGTGCGACACTTGATTTTCAAGAAACGTTCCATCGCAAGAAAAGCGTAGCTGCCTAGCCACGGGAACAACACCCACATCTTGCCACCGATATTGACAAGGGGATGATGAACAATATCCGCATTGTCAAAAGTATGTCGTGCTTCTTTTAAGCGATAGATGGCTTGATTCATAAGATAGGGATATGTTTTATCTTCACTTAATATAGCATACATTTTCTCCAAGATACGCGTATGAATATCACCAGGAACATCACCAAAATAAGCAGGAATATTGCCTTTGACAAGATTGCAATAGACTTCATGCCGATGATGGTCCACTTCTTCAACTACCCACACTCTTCCCGCAATCGCAATCTTATCACCAATTGGTGGTGGTTTGACGATTGTGCCTAAGACTTCACTTCCGGCATGAACAGTATATTCAAGATTTTCTACGAAGACGGCAAAGAATTTATGATTATTGACAACACGCTCGCCTGCAATTCCTACAATCAGTCCGCCATTCTCTGTACGGTTAATATGATCAATGGAAAGTAAATGTCTTAAGAGTATCCGATAGTCATCCTGAGACACATTATGGAAGATGGATAATGTCAGCACTCTCGAAGCAAGTTCACCAGCACTCATTTCGCCTAGCGAAGCTAATGTGCTCATTGTCTGATGATAAAGCAGGGAATAAGAGATTTTATTTCTGATAGGTGGTTCGACAAAGCGCTCTTCGATATAGAGCTGAATAAGGGCAATACCTTGAATAAGATACCAAGGGATGCTTTCAGGCAAAAGAGCTCTTGCTTCAGGATGGTCTTCACGCATCACAAACCACATTTCACTTGGTGCCCCTCTTCTCCCTGTTCTGCCCATTCTTTGCAGGAAGCTAGAAACAGTAAAGGGTGCATCAATTTGAAACGCACGTTCAAGCTTACCAATATCAATCCCTAATTCAAGGGTTGCCGTTGCACAGATGGACATAAAGGAATTTTCATCCTTCATTTCCTCTTCAGCACTTTCACGATAGCTTGAGGAAAGATTGCCATGATGAATCAGGAAACGGTCAGGTTCATGATTGGCTTCACAGTACTGCCGCAAGTTCTGACAGACACTTTCGCACTCCTCACGACTATTCGTAAATATCAAGCACTTCTTTCCTCTGGTATGTTCAAAGATATAACCCATTCCTGGATCAGAGGCAAATGGAGCCTTATCACTTGGTGCTTCAAGTGCATGTACTTCCTCTTCAGCTTCACCTTCACCAGCCTGGGGCGCCTGGTTATAGAAGTGTTCCATCGATAGACGCCATACCTCTTTGCCACCATCAAATTTGGGAATAATACTTCCCCTTAGACTCCCCACATTTAAGAAATCCGCAGCCATTTTTGTATCACCTATCGTTGCTGATAAACCAATACGACGAGGATCACAGCCTGCTTCTTGACAGAGACGTTCAATTAAACAGAAAGTCTGTCCCCCACGATCCTGTCTTAAAAAGGCATGCAATTCATCAATGACAATAAAACGTAAATCATGAAATAGCGAAGGAATCTCCATATGTTTTCTTAGCATCAAAGCTTCTAATGATTCAGGGGTAATCTGCAAGATACCTCTTGGTTTTTTTAACAGTTTTCTTTTCGCTGTAGCTGGGGCATCACCATGCCATCTTGTCACTGTGATATCGCTCTCTTCACATATTTCCGTCAGTCTTTCATACTGATCATTAATCAATGCCTTGAGTGGGGCAATATAGAGAACCCCAACAGAAGCAGGAGGATCTTCTTCTAGAAGCGTGAGAATAGGAAAGAAGGCTGCTTCAGTCTTTCCCGAAGCTGTGGATGCACAAAGCAGAACATTCTTATCGGTATGAAAGATGGCATCACCAGCTGCATTTTGTACGGCACGCAAAGAATGCCAGTCATGACTATAAATATAATCCTGAATAAAGGGTGCATAACGATCAAATATATCCATATTCACTCCTAGATTGTAAATTCCGTAAAGCCATCATTGGTCTTATTTGAAACCACATCACTTTCATGATAACTGAATTCTTCGCTATTCAAGAGATCTTCCACTTTCATATCTGGATGTTGATAAAGAATATCAAGAAGTTCAATAAAGTCTCTAATGACTTCACGCGGTGTAATATTACTGCTTGCACCTATACGCTGATATTCAATTTGAATAAACAAGGCAATATCATCAGTTGTCACATTCTTATCATAGCGATAGAGCGTGGCATGGATATCGGCAAGCTTTTCACAAAGCACAAGCATTTCTTCAGGATTCAAGGGCTCAAGATGAATAACTGGGGCGAGTAAGTCACGAACACCTTCCTTCGCAAACTTCCCTTCGGCAAGTCTTGAACGCAATGCCTCATAGCTATATACGCCACGACGTCTATCTTCTAAAGCCTGGGGTGTTGCACCCATGATAATGCCAAGATGCTTAGCTTTGCCTTGAAGCGTATCGTTATACATCATCAAGATCTTCTCATAATTGTATTGACGGGTAATGGCATTAGGAATCTTATAGATATTGACAAGTTCATCAATCATAATCATCATTCCGGCATAACCTGCCAACGTGAAAAATGACGCAAAAAGCTTAATATATTCATACCAGTCATCATCAGTAATAATGATATTGACCCCCAGTTCACTCTTTGCTTCTCTTTTTAAGCTATATTCACCTCTAAACCATTTGAGAACAAGTGCCTTTGTTTCATCATCACCTTCTAAATAAGCATGGTAGTAGCGCGAAAGCAATGACGCAAACTCAAAGCCATGAACAAGCTCACTCATCTGACTTGTGACTTCATAAATTTTCTGATCGACAAGACGACTTAAGGCAGGATCGCCAACCTTTAGGCTAGTCTTTGTGACCGCTTCACTTTGAATCTGGGAAATCCAGCGATCAAGCACCAAAGCCAAAGCTCCACCTTCAGGCTTTGTTTTTGTCGAAAGATTGGCAATCAGTTCACGATACGTCGCTAGCCCCTGCCCTCTTGTACCTTGCAGGCGTCTTTCTGGAGACAAATCCGCATCAGCGACAATAAAGCCCTGATCCATCACATAATTACGAATGCTTTGAATCAAAAAGCTCTTGCCTGAGCCATAACGTCCAACGATAAAGCGAAAGCTTGCACCACCATCCTTAATCATCTCAACATCATGTAATAAAGCTTCTATCTCATTCTTTCTCCCCACCGTAATATAGGGCAGGCCAATTCTAGGCACCACCCCACCCTTTAAGGAATTCATGACGATGGAAGCAATACGTTTCGGTATTTTTCTATTTACGTCCATAAAGCAATTCTTCAATATCCTCTCTATAGTCTTCTATAAAAACAAGTTTGTTGTCTTCAATTTCCACAATATTATCACCTATTTCATCATAATAGGCTTCATTAATCTCATCAGCCACCACTTCCATAAAGAGATGATGATCTTGTAAGAAAGAAGTCACATCTTCATTCTTGAGAAGTTTTTTGATAATCACTTCAGTCATATGATCCTGAACATCCTTTTCTTCTTCAACAACAGGCTGCTGCTCAACTTCTTTTTCTTCTTCCGTCAATAAGCTCTCTCTTGTCAAGGCGGCTTCATAGCGAATCTTTTGCAGGCTGGCAAGATTGATATCCATTAATTTATGTTTTTCTTCATATTCTTTGATGGCTTTCTCTTCATAGGGTTCCATAAAATCAAAAGCATTATCCGTTTTAAGCTTTCTGCCAATTTCTAGATAGGCTCGAAGAAAACGGTCTATTTCTCTGATAAAGCCTTTTAAGAATTTATAATCAAATTTATCGATTTGAAAGGCTTTGATATCCCAGTTGTTATACTGATTTAAATGATATATACGGATAGGATCAATATCATAAGTGAGAACTTCTCCTTCTTTATTTCTTTCATATAGAGCATTGTAAAGCGGGAAATAGTCTTTCGAACGCTGACCTTTGAAAATAAAACTGAAGAGTGTTTTCTTTTTTATACGATAATCCACAAAGGCATTCTTGATAATCATTCCAGCTATTTCCTTTGTCTTTTCGGGCTCTTTTTTATAGACTGGAGATTTATAAAAAGAACGATCAGAAAAAGCCATTAGGCTTTGAAAGATTTCTAAAGGTGTATGGTCTTTCACCTTCTTTAAAGTCATCAGATTTTGATCAAGTTTTAACAGCCTGTCAGGAAAATAAGCTTTCGCACGTTCTATAGGAAAATGCATATCAAGGGCAAGGTCAAATATCCAGTACTCAACTATGTCTGCCATCCGTTCATCATGGGCTATTGTTTTCACAAAGTGCTCTAGGAACTCCTCGAGCTTGTCAAAGCGTTCTTCGACATCCTTGCAGCCAATCCCATTTAAAAGTTCATAAACATAAAGATAGCTAAGAGAAGTGGCAATGGGATGATATTCTCCCTCTCTGACTTTCTTACGCCATGAAAAATAACCTCTTAATATTTCTGGTGGTATATCATGATAACAAGGATAGTAATTCTTGTAGTCATCTACCCAGGGATAATTATCTTCGTATTCTGCCATAAACTTACCCTGCTTAAGGAAATTAGGAATACGGTCATAATAGCCATTATGCATGACTAGGTTATACATTTCTTTTAGCTTAGCTGGCATCTCTTCTTCTTTGTTCAGCTTTGGCATTTGAGGATTAGAAGCGAGAATGCGTTTTTGTCTTCTGACTTCTTTCTTGGTGATAGGTGTTTCATGATAGGTGGAATCTTCAACATGATCTTCAAGGGTAATAATATGATGATCATAAGTATAAAAGACTTGATCAATTAATTGAAACAGTATTTGTATATCATTGATTTTATTCATGTCGAGGGAAAGAAATTTTCCCACGCTTTCAACCTTGGCATCCTTAATAGCCTGCTGCAACGATAGATTTAAACCCAACTCATCCAGCAAAAGATGACAATAAGCCTTCTGCATATTTGTTTCCTGATCAAAGAAAGTCATGAAATAAATAATCCATTTTTTCGTTTTCTTATCACTGACTAAATAAAGGTTCTTTTGTATATCAAGATTACAGGAATATGCATATTTACTTCTAATATAATCAATTGCCTCATTAATCATCATGTGCCTTTCCTTTCATCATTGTCCTTGTTGAATTTTATACTCAGTCTCCTGTAAAATCTCTTCACGTAGTTCACTCAGCCAGGAAGAAAAAGCCACAACATCAAATGCATAATGTCTTTGCAGGTCATACTCATGCTCTTCCCATGATCTGATTGGCGCTTCATTATGTTGGATGACAGCTTCGAGCTTATCGAGTGCTTTAAAGATTTTAGCTTCCCTGCTTTGGCATGCTTCCATTTCTTGATAAAGAGCATGCATATTGTGAGATAGCTCTTGAGGAAGTGTATCAAGAAATTCATCAAGCAGCTTAGCTTCCTGCTGACGATCTTCATTTGTCTTTAGGAAGACAGGAATATCACCGGTAAAGCATTCACCTAAATCATGAATAATACACATACGCATGACCTTATCGATATCTACGTCGCTAAACGTATCTTCTAAAAGCAAAGCCATCATCGCAATCCGCCAGCTATGTTCGGCAACACTCTCTACACGGTTATTTTTTGTGACACAATGTCTTGGTGTATCCTTAAGCTCGTTAATAATATGAACGATTTCTAAATACTCTTTAGGTGTCATGTTCTTTGTTGGATGACAACATGAATACTGTCACCTTCACCTTTCTTAAGCTTTGTACGTATGCTTTTTAATATGCCAATTATATAACAGATAGAACCATCAGCATGTTTTAAGCCCATGTTGACAATACTGCCATCATAAGCTATGCCATCAAAGGTTGCATGCACCTTCACTCTGCCTTTTTGAAATTCTTCTCTAATATTCCAAGGAAACTCAACATAGGCACCACCTTTTTCAGGAATTTCATGAATGATGCCATCATATTCATAGACTTTATTGTTCATATTTTTACCTCTTGCCTCATTCTAGCACAAACAAGATAGAATTTCAGCGAAAGAAAACAATGTCAATAAAATACGCTATTTTTGTAATGATTGTTACTATTTTGTTACTAATTGAGTACTTTTAAGCAATAAAATTCAACAAAAAGAAAAAAGCTAGAAATCAAAAACTTACCCGGGTAGATAAGATAATGATTCTTCTAGCTCTCATCCAAATAGCACTAACGATTATTCAAATAGTGCTTTCATCAGGAAACGGACTTAATGCCCTTCCTGATTCCATTATATACTCAAGATGAAAGGAGTCAATATTATGAAAAAGAGGTCGAGAGATAATTATTACTTTACTTAAGAAGAAAATGCCAAGAACAACACAAAGAAGCACAGCTACTCATACCAGGCTGAATGCATTGAAAGATTCAGGGTAGGCGTAACAGTCGTGGCATTACAACCACAAAACAAAAAAGAAAAGCGATGGCAGTATTAGCCATAGCTCCTCTTTCTTTACATCAGGAAATACATAAGTATCGCAACAACAAACAAAACGATGGTAATGCGGCACAGCATACTTGTACTCATTTTTGAATGCTTTCCAAGCATTACGCTAATGAGCGTCACAAGAAGACTGATGCCAGTCAGTATGACATCATTATAGATCATGATATTCTTGAGAGACATATTCTTCCCGAACAGTCCCATGTTAAGGTTCACAATGCTGAAGATTGCTATAAATATCGTCATGATTGTCATGACGTTGCCATAGATGGACTGCTCTGAGTCCTCAATCTTCTTTGCCGCCTTCTCAAGCCTTACAACATCAGGAAGCTTTGTGCTTTCAAACTTGTGGACATTTGCGAAGTCAAACTGATCTGTATATTTCCCACTGTATGGCTCGACATGATGATCCAGTTGGTAGATCATGAGGCTAAGGACTGATTGACCGCGTTCTATCATGATTATGTCACTTGACTCATTCTTTATTCTAGTGAATATTCTTGTCCTGTGGCCTGGATGATATACAGGTGAATAGAAACCAATCCCCATTCTTACAGCCGAATTGCGAAGGTTTACAAATCCAAGACAGTCATCAGGGAAACTTACGGTTTCATTTGACCCAACAAATACAGTATCGCCTGGATTTAGCTGATAGCGTTCATGGGTTGCCTTTTCGTTAGGATCATAGATTTCATTAATGATAAGATCATACGATACGATTCCGATAGATCCTTCCCTGTATCCGTCAACGTTTTCTTTAACAAATGAATTGAGATCATTTCCTGCAAGATACATAAGATGCACCTCCCTTGATAAGAAAAATGATAACATCACATGGCCATAAGTTCAACCATCTTCAGTTGTACGCAAAAATAAACCACCCGCATTGGATATCTATATTTTACCATTATTAATTGCAACCACAACCGACTGCTAGCATCCCTGAATAGCATATTCGGACACAAGATGAATGACATAACCTTTTATATCTAAGAGCATCCTGTATAGGGAGATTAACAGCATGAAGATATAAGACAGTCAACTCTGTCTAACCTTTTTATAAATAACCGTGCCATTGATCAGTATGATTTTTGTTAGAATTAGGGTATTTTCATAACATAAAATGCCTATAAATCAGTTATTTTTTGGAATAAAGCTTCAGCGAAAAGAGGTGCCTTAGCACCTTTTTATAGAAATCCTATAAATCCTTATGGACAAGCATGAGTGATTCAATATCACTTGTCTTAAGCACGCGCCCAGTCGACACAATCTCATCATCGAGCATGAGCGCTGGAGTTGTCATAATGCCAAGGCTGGCAATCTCACTAAAATCCGTAATATACTCAACTTCCCCCTTTAAGCCTGTATTTGCCAAGGCTTCTTTTGTGGCTTTTAAAAGTGCTTCACACTTCTTGCAGCCCCCTCCTAATACTCTAACACGCATCATCTAATCCTCCTTGATAAACCAATTTTGTGTTTTGTTTGCGATATTTACTAATGTCAGCATAACAGGAACTTCCGTCAAGACACCTACCGTTGTTGCTAATGCAGCTGGACTTGTTGTCCCAAATAAGGCTATGGCTACTGCAACCGCCAGTTCAAAGAAATTGGATGCACCAATCATACCTGCAGGCGCAGCAATGTCAAATGGTAAATGGATGGCTTTAGCGGACAAATAAGCGATAAAGAAAATAAGGAATGTCTGCAAGATGAGTGGTATGGCAATCAAGACAATATGAATGGGATTGTTGATAATCACTGCAGACTGGGACGTAAAGATCAGCACTAATGTCAACAAAAGACCAGCTGTTGTCGCAAAATCAAATTTATGGACAAAGACATTTTCAAGATAGTCTTTCCCCTTCTTCTTCATCATTATAACACGTGTCAGTATGCCTCCTGCTAGCGGAATCACAACAAAGAGAAAAATACTAACAAAAAGCGTACTGTAAGGAACAATTACCTTCGAAACACCAAGTAAAAACTTTACAATCGGAACAAAGGCAAAAAGAATAATACAGTCATTAGTTGCAACCTGAACAACCGTATAGGCTGCACGACCATGGGTCAAAGTACTCCAGACGAAGACCATCGCTGTACAAGGTGCTGCCCCTAGTAAAACAGCTCCGGCAAGATACTGACGCGCTAAGTTCTGAGGAATAAAGCTTTTAAAAACATAGAAAAGAAAGAAGTAGGCAAGCAAGTACATTGAAAAGGGCTTAATCAGCCAGTTAACAATCCATGTCAGAAAGAGTCCTTTTGGATTATCTTTGATCTGACGAATACTTTGAAAGTCAACTTTGATCATCATGGGATAAATCATAATCCATATCAGAATCGCAATCGGGATAGAAATACCAGCAATCTGCATTTTATTCAACACCTGGACAACAGCTGGGAAGAAATGACCAATCATTACCTCAGCAATCATACATAATATGACCCAGATACTTAAATAACGCTGAAAAACAGAAATATCTTTATTCTTTACCATTTTATTCATCCTCCTGACAACAATCTTGCTTCTGGCAAGATGAAGAGCAGTTCAATGAATCAATGAATGTTCTAAAAGCAGTTAATGTTTCACAATTCAATGAATAATACGTATTTTTCCATTCTTTTCTTGTTGTGACAAGATTACATTCAACCAGTACTTTCATATGATGTGAAAGTGTTGGCTGGGTAATCTGGAATGCTTCTAGCAGCTTGCATGCACATAGCTCCCCTCCAGTCAACATTTTAACAATCTTGAGACGATGGGCATCGGATAATGCCTTGCATATAAGTGATGCATCTATTTCATTCATAAAAGCCTCCTAAATAAGTAATGGCTGCAAAAGATTAAAGAGATAACCTACGATAATAATACCTACTACACAAATAGCGATAAAGATGCCAAGCAGCTTTGGTTTAATCGCTTTTCTCAGCATAATAAGTGAAGGCAGGCTCAGGGTTGTCACTGTCATCATGAAGCTTAAGACAGTACCAAGAAGTGCACCCTTTGAAAGCAATGCTTCGGCAACAGGAATGCTACCAAAAATATCGGCATACATCGGTACACCTACAATTGTTGCAAGAATGACACCGAATGGATTCTTATTGCCAAGAATCGTTTCAATAATATCTTCAGGAATCCAGTTATGAATAATCGCACCAATACCTACCCCTAACAAGATATAAGGAAAGACTTTCTTAAAGGTTGAAGTCATTTGTTCAAAGGCATAATCAAGACGATCTTTTTTTGTGAGCGTGACTCCCTTCACCTCGACTGCCCGGGCATTCTTGATGAAGTCCTCAACTTCATCTTCAAGCTTCAAACGTTCAATAAGCGTTCCGCCAATAACAGCAATAACCAATCCCATGATCACATAGACAATCGCCACACGATAGCCAAAGATGCCCATTAAAAGAATCAAGCTGCCAAGATCAACCATTGGCGAAGATATCAAGAAAGAGAATGTCACGCCAAGAGGTAAGCCGGCACTCGTAAAGCCAATAAAGAGGGGAATGGATGAGCATGAACAAAATGGTGTCACTGTCCCTAATAGTGCCCCCATGATATTCGCAAAAACGCCATGAAAACGTCCCATAATCTTACGGCTTCTTTCTGGTGGGAAGTAGCTTTGGATATAAGAAATCATGAAAATGAGTAGGCAAAGCAAGATTGTAATTTTAATGACATCATAAATAAAGAACTGCAAAGAGCCTCCCAATCGACTCTCAACATTGATCCCCAACATTGTCAGTAGAGATGCAACAAGCCTATTTAACCAATGCATGGCAAGAATTTCATTTTGTATAAATGTCCCCATATGTATGCTCCTATCATATCGATATTTATCTATATGAATAATACCTCTCATATAGATAATTGTCAATATGATAAAAAACTATAAGCTTATGCTTATAGCTTTCCAATCGTAATTTCATTAAGAGGTAAATAGACAATACCTTCATCACATTTCATACCAACCTGCCCCTTGCAATCCAGTCCTATAAAGCATACACGACCATAATTCTTAAAATACATCCACTTACCTTTAAGATAAGAATGGGCATTCACCTCCTCAATAATCTTACGAAAATCATACTGAAGATATTGTCTATAGATGTCGATGAATTGCATCATGAGTCGATGAAGATCAATGTCTGTTTGAAGAATGGATTCCATGGCGATATAGTTTTTATTTTTGACATTAAGGCCAATACCGACAATAGTCCCAAGATAATGATCTTGATAGATAGCCTTTGTCAAGATGCCAGCAATCTTTTGATTGTTGACATAGATATCATTAGGAAACTTTATTGAAGCTTCTATGGAATAGGCGGCAAGAAGCTTCAATAAAGCGTAGGCGGCAGTGATGGTATAAATATAAGGCTGACGTTCTTTCTTGAAGAGGATGCTCAAGAGTAGATCTTCCCCTTTTTTTGAAGTCCATCTATGTAAATGACGTCCTCTTCCAGCACTTTGATAGTTCGATCTGACAACAGTAAAATCCTGAAACTGATTAATATGTTTTTCTAGATAGAGATTGGTTGAATCAAGCTCATCAAATTCAATAATCTGCACACTATTCACCAATCGCAAATGTCAGTGTCGCAACAACAGCTACTTCTCCATCAACTGTTGCCTTCGCTTCAGCAATACCAATATTATGACGCATGCGTGTTAAAGTACATTCAAGTTCTACCTTGTCACCAGGAATAACCTGTCTTTTAAACTTACAATTTGTAATACCGGCGAAGTAGACAAGACGGCCTTGAAATTCTTCTTTTGAGAGAATCGCAACGCATCCTGTCTGGGCTAATGCTTCCACTAGCAAAACCCCGGGCATGACATGATATTCTGGAAAATGTCCCATAAACTGCATTTCGTTGACAGAAACACATTTGATGCCTTTGGCATATTCCCCAGGCTTATAGTCTATAATACGATCAACCAGGGCAAAGGGATATCGATGGGGATTAATCTTAGCGATTTGATTACTATCGAGTTCCATCTTGAACCTCCTTAAAGATAATGGATGCATTATGTCCTCCAAAGCCTAAAGAATTACTCATGACATAATGAAGCTTTTGATATCTACCTTGATTAGGGACAATATCAAGATCACATTCTTCATCTTTGACACGATAGTTGATTGTTGGAGGGATGAAGGAAGTACTTAAGGCCTTAACCGAGAAGACACCCTCAATACCTCCTGCTGCCCCAAGACAATGACCCGTATTGCCCTTTGTGCTTGAAACAGCTAGCTGATAGGCATGCTTGCCAAACACATGCTTAATCGCCTCTGTTTCTCCTAAATCATTAAGATGTGTTGATGTGCCATGGGCATTGATATAATCAATGTCGTCAGCCTGAATTTGGGCATCATCTAAAGCACGCTGCATAGCTTTTGCACCACCTATGCCTCCTTCAAGAGGTGCAGTGATATGATGGGCATCACAGGAAACACCATAGCCTACCATTTCACAATAGATATGCGCACCTCTTTGTAGGGCATGATTGTATTCTTCTAAGACAAGCATACCAGCACCTTCACCCATGACAAAGCCATGACGCTCTTGGTCGAAGGGAATGGAAGCGCGATTTTCATCAGTTGCATCACTTAAGGCTTTCATGCTTGTAAAGCCACCAATACTTAAACGTGTGATCGCTGCTTCACAGCCACCGGCAATCATCACATCTTCATAGCCATCACGTATATTGCGGAAGGCATCACCAATCGCATTTGTCCCACCGGCACAGGCTGTTACCGGACAAGTACATAAGCCTCTTGCATCGTGTGCAATGGCAATCTGTCCAGCTGCTAGGTTAGAAATCGTCATTGGAATGAAAAATGGTGAGACACGGTCAAACCCTCTTTTTTCACCCTTTTCAAAATTGGTTTCAATTGAGCCAATACCACCAATACCAGACGAAACAACAACCCCAAAGCGTTCATGATCAAATGCCGTCTGATCTAATTTAGCATCTTCAACGGCCTCTCTTGCAGCAATAAGACCATATTGAATAAAGGCATCCATCTTCTTGACTTCTTTCTTGTCGAAATAGAGAGATGGATCATAGTCTTTGATTTCAGCAGCAAGCTTGGTCTTAAAGTTCGTCGTATCAAAATGGCTTATTGGAGCAATACCACATTTTCCTTCCATAATAGCCTGCCAGCTTTCTTCAACATTATGACCAATAGGCGTAAAAGCCCCAAGTCCCGTTACTACAACTCTTCTTTTTTCCATCTTAATTCCCCCTACATCACCATGCCACCATCAATATTAAGAACCTGACCAGTAATATAGCTTGCTTCATCGCTTGCTAAAAAGACAATGGCATTCGCAACATCTTCTACCTGACCAAAACGTCCTAATGGTATTTGTTTTTGCATGGATTCTACAATATCTTTAGAGAGCACACGCGTCATATCTGTTTCAATAAAGCCCGGCGCAACACAGTTCACACGAATATGGCGACTTGCCAATTCTCTTGCAAGTGACTGGCTCATAGCTACGATACCAGCCTTACTTGCCGCATAATTAGCCTGTCCGATATTCCCAATTTCACCCACAACACTTGCTAGTGAAATAATGGCACCTGAGTGCTGCTTCATCATCATTCTTGCTGCTTCCTTATTACAAAGAAAAGCGCCTTTAAGATTCGTATCAATAACCTGATTAAAATCATCCTCGCTCATTCTTAAGAAGAGACGATCTTTTGTAATACCGGCATTGTTCACTAAAACATCAAGACGGCCAAAATGTTCCTTGACTTTCTTAAACATATCTTGCACTTCTAGCTTATTAGCGACATCACCAGGAGCCAAATAAGCCTCTACACCTAGTGCTTCACATTCCTCTTTTAAGCTTTGTGCGATTTCATGATTATTATTATGCTGGCGATAATTGATGACAACATTATATCCCTTCTTACAAAAAGCCATAACACAGGCCTGCCCAATACCACGCAACCCTCCGGTCACTAAAACAACTTTTCTTTCACACATAATAATTCCAGTTCCTTTATTGTATTTTCTAATGTTTTCCTGTCTTCTATATGATAGCGTTTGACCTTACGATCAATTTTTGCGACAAAGCCAGAAAGCACTTTGCCAGGGCCAATCTCAATAAAAGTATCTACGCCATGATCTATCATATAACGGATGCTTTTTTCAAAATAAACGGGATGAGAAACCTGTTTTTCAAGTAGGCTGGCAATTGTTTCATCTTTATCTCTTTCTTTGGCTGTTGTATTAAAGATGACAGGTGTCTTCATTTCATGAAATGTGATCTGTTGGAAATAATCATGAAGCTCTTCTCCAGCTTCCTTCAATAAAGCGGTATGGAAAGGGCCTGCAGTATTTAAGGCGATAACACGACGGGCACCCAATGTGCGAGCGTACGCACTGGCTTTTTCAACCGCCTTTCTTTCACCACTAATAACGAGCTGACCAGGACAATTGTAGTTACAAATGGCAACATAGCCTTCACTTCTTGCCTCTTCAACAGCCTTTTGTAGCTGATCTTCAGGGAGGTTCAATACAGCTGCCATAGCTGAATCCACCTTCTTTGATGCTTTTTCCATCGCTAAAGCACGTTGGTAAACAATCTGGATGGCTGTATCGGGATCAAAGACGCCTGCACTTGCCAATGCACCATATTCACCAAGTGACAAACCTGCACAATATGATGCATGTATATGCGCTTTGTTGAGTTGTTGGAGGATCATCATTTCGACAGCAATAATAGCAGGCTGATTATAGTGATTAAGCGTGAGTTTTTCTAATGAACCTTCAAACATAACTTTTTTTAAATCAATATCAAGCTGAATATGATCAATAAGCTGGTGCGCCTCTTCATATGTTTCATAGAGATCCTTCCCCATTCCCACATACTGACTGCCCTGTCCGGCAAATAAGAAACCTATTTTCATACAATCCCCTCCATAAGTTCATCTATTAATGTCTTGACACTAACAATCTTTTCAATGCGATAACCATTTGTACCTGAGAAGACAATCCCTTCATCAAGATTGCCATTGACGGCATTAATAAGGGCTTGGGTAATACAATATGGCGCGTTGGTGACATGGCATGACTGAATACAGCTAAAGCATTTCGTGATTTTTTGATGCTTCTTTAGAAATAGTGTTGATAACGCTCTTGCCGGCATGCCAACTGGTGAATTGATGATTGAAAGATCTTCCTTTTCGCATTGATAAATGCTTGCTTAAAGGCGTCACTTGCATCACATTCATCTGTCGCAATAAAGCGTGTGGCCATCTGCACGCCATCCGCTCCGGCAGTTAAAGCTTGTTTGATATCATCATTTGTATAAATGCCTCCCGCTACAAAGATAGGAATCTTTTGATGATAGAGTGCTTCATATTTTCTCACAACTGCTTTGACTTCACCAAGAATATCCAATAACTTCTGTGTACTGTTGTTTTGAATGTTTTCTAAGAGAAAACCAAGATGACCTCCGGCAAGACTGCCTTCAATGACAATAAAGTCAGCAACTCTTTGATATTTGCGATGCCATGATTTTAAAATAACTTCACATGCCTTTGAAGAAGAGACAATGGGCGCAATCTTGACATTTGTATCCTTGACAAGAGAAGGCAAAGAAAGAGGAAGTCCAGCACCTGATATAATACAATCCACCCCTGCTTCAATAGCAGCTTGGACATGTTGCTTATAGTCGCGTAAAGCAACCATGATATTCATGCCAATAAGACCATGGCCTTCTGCAATCTCTTTTGCTTTCTTGACCTCTTGTAGAATGGCACGCCTGTTGGCTTCTTTTGTATGATATGCAAAATCACTCTCTCTAAAGCCAATCTGGGCACTTGAAATCACGCCCATAGCACCACACTTAGCCACATGTCCAGCAAGACGAGAAAGTGAGACACCTACGCCCATTCCCCCTTGAATAAGCGGCAAGTGCAGTCTTTTTTCACCAATAGCTACATTGCTCATAGTTGCATTTCCGCCAATCGTTTTTGTTCATCACGAAGTTGTTGGAAGAAATCCGCAAAGATCTTTGCAACCGGTGCTTCATGATCAAGCTGACCAGCCACCTGTCCAGCCATCAATGACCCTGTCTCTATGTCCCCTTCAACAACAGCTCTTCTTAATCCACCAAGGGTAAACTTTTCAAGTTCCATCAAGCTCGCTCCAGCTTTTTCTTTTTCAAGATAGGCTTTCGCCATTTTATTTTTCAAAATACGCACAGGTGTTCCATGAATACGACCAGTAACAATAGTGCTTGTATCATGAGCCTTTAATACAGCCTGCATATAGTTTTCATGGATAGGCGTTTCCTTGGCAACTAAAAGCATTGTGCCAACCTGAAAACCATCAGCACCCAAAGCAAGAGCAGCGAGCGCCTGTTTTCCACTCGCAATCCCACCTGCTGCTATAACAGGAATATCAACAGCAGCTTTCACCTGAGGAAGAAGGGTCATCGTTGTAAGCTCACCAATATGTCCACCTGATTCGCATCCTTCCGCAATAACGGCATCAGCACCGCTTCTTTCCATGCGCTTAGCCAAAGCAACACTTGGTACAACGGGCATGACAATAATGCCTGCTTCTTTAAAAGCCTTCATATACTTACCAGGATTACCAGCACCAGTTGTCACGACCTTGATCCCTTCATCAATGACAAGCTGAGCCTGCTTATCAGCTTCAGGATTCATCAACATCAGATTGACACCAAAAATCTTATCCGTCTGACTTTTTGCTTCATGAATAGCTTCTTTCAACATGTCACAATTCATTCCGCCTGAACCAATCAGCCCTAATCCCCCAGCATTGCTGATGGCAGCGGCAAAGTTTCCTGTCGCTACTCTCGCCATACCACCTTGGATAATCGGATATTTTAAAGAAAATTTTTCATCTAACCACATAATACTAACCTCCTACCACTCTAAAAGATTTGCCCCATAAGTCAGTCCGCCACCAAATCCAACAAGGATGATTTTCATCCCTCTCTTCAACATTTTCTTCTCATTCATTTGCGACAAAGCAAGAGGAATGCTAGCAGCTGAAGTATTGCCATACTCATCAAGATTCATATAGAACTTTGAAGCAGGCGCTTTGAGTTTTTTATAAACATGGGAAATAATGCGACCATTTGCCTGATGCAGAATGAAATAATCAATATCATCAACACTGAGCTTGGCTTCATTTAATAGACGTTCAATACTTGTCAAAATGACAGTTGTCGCAAAGCGAAAAACATCTCTGCCTCGCATATGTAAGATCTGTTCATCCCTTCTGACATAAAGGGCATCCTGATTCCCTCTTGCCCCGCTCAAATCGAGATAAAGCTTATCCGCCTTTTCCACCACAGCAGCCCCAGCACCATCGCCAAAAAGAACACATGTTGAGCGATCCTTAAAATCAAGAATAGAAGATAGGCATTCCGCTCCAACAATAAGTCCATAGCGCTTCTTATTGGCATAAAGAAGAGCACGTGTGACTGAAAGTCCATATTCAAAGCCAGAACAAGCTGCGGATAAATCAAAGGCAATGATATCTTCTTGAAGTCCTAATGCTTTTTGCAGCAGACAGGCGGTACTTGGCGTAAGGTAGTCATTTGTCATTGATGCAACAATGACAACGCCAATTTCTTTCTTGTCAATGCCTTCAATGGCCTTTAATGCAGCCTTATAGGCAAGGGTTGTTGTCGTTTCCTCTTCAACAAAATGTCTAGCCTTAATACCAGTACGACTTACAATCCATTCATCACTTGTCTGTAGTGTTTTGGAAAAGACTTCATTTTCAACTCTTCTTTCAGGCACATAGTAGCCCGTATTGACAATAGAAATTCCCTTCATCTCTCTCACTTCCCAATCACCCTCAGCTTCTCATAGCGCTTTCTCAATAAATCTTTAATTGCCATCTTCTTAAGCACGCTGAGCTGTTCTTCAAGCATGGCCTTGATGGCTTTATAACTGACTAATGGATCTTGGTTGGCACCACCTTGCGCTTCAGGAATAATTTCATCAATGATATGGAAATCAAGAAGATCATAAGCTGTCATCTTCATGACTTCACAGGCTTCAGCAACACGTTCACCACTCTTGTCTTTCCATAAGATGGACGCAAAGCCTTCTGGTGACAAAACAGAATAGACAGCATTTTCCAACATTGCAAGATGATCACCGACACTTAATGCCAATGCACCACCTGATCCTCCTTCACCAATGACAATAGCAATAACCGGTGTCTTGATATCAGAAAGGGCTAGCAGGCATTGTCCAATCGCTTCACCCACATTGTTTTCTTCGGCTTCTTTTGCAGGATAGGCACCAGGCGTATCGACAAAAGTAATGATTGGTCGATGAAACTTTTCGGCCTGTTTCATTAAGCGAATCGCTTTACGATAGCCTTCTGGTGAAGCCATGCCAAAGCGACATTGCATATTATCATCAAGATTATGACCTTTTTGATGACCTATGATTGTCACGGGCTGATTCTCAAAATAAGCAACTCCTCCAACAATAGCCTGATCATCACCAAAATAACGATCCCCATGCATTTCTATAAAATCATCAAAGAGCTGATTGATATAGTCTCTCAAATGCGGACGATCTTGTCTTCGTGCGAGATAAAGTCGATCATAAGCAGATAAATGGCTGTAGATGTCTTGTTTTTCTTTTTCAATCTCCCGTTTCAGCTTTTCAATATCTTGATGCTGCATAGTTGGATCATTTTGCATCATGTTCAGTTGATCAATGCTTTTTTGAAGGGTGTCCTGCTTTTCTTTTAATGTCATTTTTAAGCCTCCTGATGCATATGTAAAAGTAGACTGAGTGTTGAACGCATTTTGTTTCTTTTCACAATCATGTCAATAAAACCATGGTCTTTTAAGAATGTTGCACTTTGAAAGCCTTCAGGCAATTTTTGTTTCATTGTGGTTTCAATAACACGTGGACCGGCAAAGCCAATCATTGCGCCTTCTTCAGCAATATTGATATCGCCTAAAATGGCAAAGGAGGCACTTACACCACCATATGTGGGATTGGTCAAGTAGGCAATATAAAGTAGCCCGGCATCCAAATGCCTTTTTAAAGCAGCAGTCGTCTTAGCCATCTGCATTAAAGAGAAAATACCTTCCTGCATACGTGCCCCACCGCTCGCTGTAAAAATAATCAGTGGTCTCTTGCGTTTTGTCGCATGCTCAATGGCTTTTGTAATCTTCTCACCAGCAACGCTTCCCATAGAGGCCATCATAAAGTGACTATCCATCACAACAACAACACTCTTGATGCCTGAAACCGTACCGGTTGCTACCATCACCCCATCATACATTCCCGTTGCTTTGATTGCTTTGGATAGCTTCTTGTCATAGCCAGGAAAGTGCAGGGGATCATTTGTGTGCATATGGCTATAAAGCTCTTTAAACTTGCCCTGATCAAATACAGCCATCATGCGATCATAGGCTGTCATTTTAAAATGATAGCCACATTCAGGACAGACAAAGAGATGTTCTTCTATTTGTTTTGTTGGAATAATGGCCTTACAAGAAGGACATTTTGTAAATAAGTCATCGGGTGCTTCAAGTGTTTTTACGTCTTTATGTTTGCCTAAATAGCTATTAAAGTTTTCTAACTGACTTCTTCTTTTCTTGAATATCTTATCCATTTTCTTCCACCATCTCTTTTAGATGTTGTTCCATAAAGCTTGTATCAAAATGCCCTCTAACATAGTCAACTTGGTGCATAATATAGAAAAGGACTTTCTGATTTGTGATTACGCCATCTATCACAAGTTCACTTAGAGCACTGCGCATTTTCTTAATTGCTTCAAGACGGGTTGGTGCATGAACAATCAGTTTTGCGAGCATGGAATCATAATAAGGCGGGATGTCATAATCTTGATAGATATGTGAATCAACACGAACATTAAAGCCACCTGGGAAATGTAATGTATGAATATGCCCTGGCTGAGGGGCAAAGTCATGCTGGGGATCTTCGGCATTGATACGGCATTCAATCGCATAACCATTCAGTTTGATATCTTCCTGAGTAAAGGAAAGTGGTAATCTTTGAGCGATACGAATCTGTTCTTTAATAAGATCAATACCAAAAACCATTTCTGTGACAGGATGCTCTACCTGTATACGGGTATTCATCTCAATAAAGTAATAGTGCCCTTCATGATCAAGGACAAATTCCACTGTTCCTGCACTTGTATAGCCACAGCACTTAGCTGCCTTAATCGCATCCTCACCCATTCTTTGGCGTAAGTCTTCATCAAGTACTTTACATGGCGATTCTTCAAGCATCTTTTGATTACGTCTTTGAATCGAACAATCACGTTCACCAAGATAGACAACATGACCAAAATGATCAGCAAGAATCTGGAATTCAACATGCTTAGGATTGACAATCAGTTTTTCACAATACATATCATCATTGCCAAAAGCGGCCTTTGCTTCTGCCTTAGCCGTTGTATAGGCTTCTTTTAACTCGCTTGCATGATAAGCCTTACGCATACCACGACCGCCTCCCCCAGCTGATGCTTTAATCAACACAGGATAGCCTATTTCTTCAACAAGTGCTTCTAGTTCTTCAAAGCTCTTAATGATTCCTCGACTGCCTGGTACAACTGGTACTTGCGCTTTTATCATCATCTCACGTGCTTCAACCTTATTGCCCATAGCATCAATGATGTCACCACTTGGACCAATAAACTTCAGTCCACAAGCTTCCACAAGCTTCGCAAACTCACTATTTTCTGATAAAAAGCCATAGCCAGGATGAATGGCCTCACAGCCTGTTTTTAAGGCCGCTTCAATGATAGCTTGCATATTCAAATAGCTATCATGAGGACGCTCACCACCAATACAAATAGCTTCATCGGCAAGCTGTGCATGCAAAGCATTCTTATCAGCAGTGGAATAAACTGCCACACTGCCTATGCCCATTTCTTTACATGCACGAATAATGCGTAAAGCAATCTCGCCACGATTCGCAATCAATATTTTCTTAAACATTAATCTTCCTCAATTGTCATTAAGACCTGGTCATATTCAACCATATCATTCGCCTGGACAAGAATCTTTTGAATGACACCATTAACAGGTGCCTTAATTTCATTCATAACTTTCATAGCCTCAATAATACAAAGTGTTGTACCTTTTGTGACATGATCCCCAACTTGTACATAAGCTTTGGCATCGGGTGATGGAGAAGCATAGAATGTTCCAACAAGTGGGCTTTTGACTTTATAAGCAAGAATGTCACTTTGGGGTTCTTTTTCCTCGAGTGTCTCTTCCCTTCTTGTCTCAATGCTTTTTTGTGCAGTACCACTACTCTTTTCAAGTTCGAGCTTAAGATCATGCATCTCTAATTTCATTTTATTGATGTTAGCCTCTTCAAAGGCTTTCATCAATTCTTTGACTTTATCCATATGCTTCCTCCTATTTGAATATCAAATTATGAATTTCAAAGTTTAAATTATGCTTTATGTTTATCTACATAGGCAACAATGCTTTTAACAGTCTTCATATCCTGAGCTGCCTCATCTGGTACTTCAATACCAAATGCATCTTCAATCGCCATCATTAATTCAACAGCATCTAGTGAATCCGCATTAAGATCTTCAGCAAGTCTTGCTTCCAATGTGACATCTTCTTCATCACAGCTTAATGAGTCAACAATAATATCCTTTACAGTCTGAAAAGTTTCTTCCATCTTCATATCCTCCTTAAAACTTTTTCGTTGGGATTATAGCACGCTTAATTTTGAATTTCAAACTCTAATTTTGAAATTCAAATTTTATCACTCATTTAATAGCACATCTCTGATTACAAAAGCCTTCTTTAAACTTCTTACAATCGTCAAAGCACAAAGCATCTTTAAAGCATCACCAGCAAGAAAAGGCAATACACAAATGATCAGACTATGCGCTAATGATGTTTTGGTAAGATACATAAAATAAGCACACCCCACAGCATAACAAATACCCGTGCCGACAATCATCCCAATAAGATTCATAAACTTGGTATCACCCTTATGAACAAGCAGGCTTGTGATATAAGCTTGAATAGGAAAGGCCAATAAAAATCCCCCACTTGCCCCAAGCAAATGATCCATGCCACCCGAAAAGCTGGCAAAGACAGGCAAACCTATCGCTCCCATAAACAAATAAATCAATGTGATGATCAATGCCTGATTCTTGTTGAAAGTCATGGCAATAATATAAATAGCAAGTGTCTGTAGGCTGATGGGTATCATATGTGGTAATGGTATCGCAATTTGTGCACCAATAATAAGCAATGCGATTGCCATCGCCCTTTCCACTAAATACTTTGTTTGATTTCTCATCTCTTTCTCCTCCTATGGTCGTCATTATAGCACATTATTATTTATTTTGAAGTTCAAATATTAAAAATAAAAAAAGACATCTAAGAGATGTCCAATTGAGAGATATGATTGTGATAAGTAGTTTTGTAGAGAATCCATGAAGTAATAAGAGCTATAGCTTCTGAAATAGGGAAAGTTATCCATACTCCCATAACACCTAGATAGTGAATAAGAATATAGGATAATGGAACAGTTATAATGAATTGTCGCAACAAAGAAATAAAGAGTGAATACTTTCCTTCACCGATGGCTTCAAAGACACCGGACATAACAGTACCAAATGTTGAAATCACAAAGCCAAGTGCAAGAACACGCAAGCCAGGAATGCCCATAGTCATCATTGCATCATTAGCACTAAATAATGAAAGAATAGGTTTTGTCGCTACAATAAAAAGCAAAGTTCCCCCTAATAGAATAGTACCTATTGTCTTTGTCGTAATGAGAATGGTCTCTTTCATACGCTTATAATCACGTGCGCCATAGTTGAAACTGATAATTGGTCGCATTCCTTGAATAACGCCATTGGATGGCATATAGACAAATGTCTGTAACTTATAGTAGATGCCAAAGAATGCGACAGCTGTTTGTGAAGAAAGCGAAAGAATCATATTCAACAAGGAGACAAGAATGGATGGCAAGCACATCATTAAGCATGATGGAATGGCAATCGCATAGATTTCTTTAAATGCAGAAAAATGAAGACGCTGTTTTAGATGAAGATGGATAGGTGTCTGCAATATTGTAAAAAGAATGATGGAAAGTATGCATGCACTAAACTGACCAATAATTGTCGCAATAGCTGCTCCAGCAACACCTAGAGCAGGCATATGAAAATAGCCAAAGATAAGAATAGGATCAAGAATGATATTTACGATAGCACCTACCATCTGCATAATCATTGGAATGACCATATTACCACAGGCCTGGAACATCTTTTCTATCGCAATATGGATAAAGGATGCAAAAGTCAAAGTAATGACAATCATGCCATACTGCTCACCATAATCGAGGACGGATTGTTTTGTCGTAAATAGCGAGAGGAAGGGCTGAATGAGAAAGAGGCCAATAATCACAAAAATCAATGAGTGCAAGAAACTCATATATATCCCTTGTGAGGCAATATAAGATGCCTTCTTTTCATCATTAGCTCCTAAATGACGGGCAATCAGTGCATTCATGCCTATCCCCAAGCCAACACTCATTGCGAGTGAAAAGTTTTGTAAAGGGAAAATCAGCGAGACGGCTGTCAAAGCATCTTCACCTAGTTTAGCGACAAAGATACTGTCAACAACATTGTATAGTGACTGGATCAACATGGATATCATTGGGGGAAATGCCATTGACATCAATAAGGGAAAAATAGGTTTATCTTTCATTTGATTCATAAAATATCCTCCTGACATAAAAAAACTACAAACCCGACTATTTTTTCTCAGAAATAGCCAAATTTGTAGCTCTGTTTCTTTAAGCAAGCTCTATTCTATAGGAGGAATAGGCATAATGCAAGAATTATTCTAGAAAGTGTTGATTTCCTATACGGTAGTGGCGAAGTGGAAACGCCTGTAAGAATAAGGGTTGCCTGAAAAGGTGGAAACTTAAATACCAATCTTCTTACGAAGCCTCCACCTCTACAGCTGGGGTAGAGTTCACGGTGGAACCTTTACTTTCACATCCTATAGTTTTACTAAGATGGTTATTGGAACGATGATTGTTGGCCTAGGCTTCTCTTTACCAAATGTCGCCGTAAAGCCCCTTGCTTTAGCAATGGGGATATAAGGCTACAATTATCTTGCCGAAAGTTATCTAATCCCTTAGGTAAGAATTGTATTAGAGTGGTATAATATCTATATGAAATACAAATCTAATCGCAATGTAGTCTATTTCTGCAAATACCATGTGGTATGGTGTCCTAAGTATCGACGTTCCGTTTTAATAAACGGTGTTGATGTTCGCCTAAAGGAGCTGATTAAAGAAAAGTGCGACCAACTTAACGTCGAAATTATTGAAATGGAAATCATGCCAGACCATGTACACTTGCTTATGGAAGTAGACCCACAGTTCGGAGTGCATAAAGCTGTAAAACAGATAAAAGGTTATTCATCTAAAGTATTAAGAACTGAATTTCCTTGGCTTAAATCAAGACTTCCGAGCTTATGGACTAATAGTTATTTTGTTTCAACGGTAGGAGGTGCTCCGCTTGCAGTTATTAAACAGTATATTGAGAATCAAAAGAATGTGTAGGTATCATTTATGCAACTATCAGAAACAGTAAAACTTTATATGACAGGAGAACAGAAGTCTCTTATCGTGGCAACTATGACAGAATATATAAATACTGTTAACAGCCTTGTTTCTGATGCTGCGAACGGCATATCCATCTCAAAATACACAACTGCTGACGTTAAGGCGAATCTTCCGTCAGCGTTAACAAATCAATGCATCCGTGATGCAAAGTCTATAGTTAAGAAATACAATAAAGCTTGTCGTGATGCTGACCGCAAGAACAACAAGCTTGCCAAACAAGGCAAAAACATCACGGTAACAGCCACGCTGCCCGTACTCAAAAAAACATGCTGCTACGTCAACAATCAGAATTTCAAAATCAATGGTGATTATATTGAATTCCCCGTCATGGTAAACGGCAAGTCTAAAAGGCTTTCCGTTAAAACCAAGATGTCTGATAAGCAGAAGTCTGTCTTTGCAAACAGTAAACTTGGAACCATGCGCATTGTTTATAAGGGCAGCAAAATAGTTGCCCAGGTCGTATACGAAACAATTGAACCTACATATACTACCGAAGGAAACGTCATGGGTGTTGACCTTGGTGTTAAGTGTCCTGCGGTATCTTATATTTCTGATGGTAGTGTGAAATTCTACGGCAACGGGCGTAAGAACAAATACATGCGTAGGCATTATAGATGTCTTCGTAAAAAGCTTCAAAAAGCCAAACATATAGATGCTGTAAAACGCATCAATGATAAAGAACAGCGTATCATGAAAGATATCGACCATAAGTTAAGCCATGACGTTGTGGAAACAGCAGTTGCACACAACGTTAAAACCATAAAATTAGAGCGTTTAGCAAATATCCGTTCTACGACAAGAACAAGTCGTAAAAACAACCATAGCCTGCATAATTGGTCATTCTACAGACTCGCACAGTTTATAGAATACAAAGCTAAATTGGCAGGCATAGCAGTTGAGCACGTAAACCCTGCATACACAAGTCAGACGTGCCCTGTCTGCGGTCATGTACATCATGCTAATGACAGAAACTATACTTGTAAATGCGGATTCCACATTCACCGAGATATTCTTGGAGCCATGAACATCTGCAACTCAACTGAGTATGTTGGCGATAGTAATATCAGACATACTGCGTAGGGAACTATATGTTCTGCCCTATGATGGGTGATGGCACACCCATACCTTGCACTACGACTTAACAGAAATGTAATGGTCAGCCACTATGTAGTGGCAGGTAGCAAGAATCCCCTGCCTTTAGGCATGGGGAGTGTCAACCGTCATTCTCTCAATATCCATTTCATATAAACAGATACGTGATATTGTTTTTGATATTAAGTCATCAACATCTTCCTCACTAGGATAATACTTATTGCCTAGCTTTCTTAAATGATTGATAAAGCTCTCTTGGCCAGTGACTTCATGGATTGTCCCAAGACAAATAACACTATGGAAATGCATCGGCCATTCCCCTTCTATTTGATAACCTTCATCAATAATGGTAAAACAAACTTTATTGTTTTCCCTCAACAAATCAAGCTTCAATCCTTCTTTAGCACCATGAAAATAGAGTTTACCATTTTCTTCATCATAGTATTGATTAATAGGAACACTATAAGGAAAGCCATTTTCGCCATGCATTGATAAGATGTCCCTTGGCGCATTCTTTAAAACTTCAATGCACTCTTGTCTAGAGATTTCCTGCTTGACACGTCTCATTTTACGATAGTTATACATATTATTGCCTCACTTATTGTTTATGTAGATATTGTATTGGGACTGCTTTTGTCAGATAGACATGGTTGATGGAAAGATAGAAATGATAGCCATCTTCATACATCTTTCTCGCATCCACTTGATAAATGACACATTTCCCATGTCTTATACCAACTTTATGTGCTGTCTCAACATCACTAGAAAGATGAACATAGAGTCTTGTCTTAGGAATCAGACCAATTTCATCAATGGATGAAACATACTTTTCACCCGTCCCATGCCATAATACAACTGGAGGAACAACCTCTTGAAGTTCAACATCAACGGGTATCGAATGTCCCTGATTAGCACGAATCGATGTATGATCTTCATTAAAGCTATAACGCTGTTTATCATCTGAAGCTACAATATCTTCAAGAAAATCTTTGTTGAAATGAGGATATTTGTGTTGTATGCCAGCAATCAGCTCATCCACCTTTGCCCAGCCATGTTCATCTAGCGTAATACCAATAACCTGAGGTTTATGTCTTAGAATCAAGGCGATGAATTTCCCTATTTGTGTTTTTTGATCCATGTTCTCACTTCCTTGATCCTATTGTAGAAAGCTTTTCGCCCTTCTTCAATAAAAAGCTTGATGACTTTCTATTTTGATGTAAAGAGCCATTTGGTGATTGTTCTTGTAAAAGGTGAAGCCGCAAAGATATTCCAGAAGAATGCCATCGGGAAGTTCTTCATAAGCGTACAGACAAAAATAGCTGGCAGCTGAATAAGTGGCTGATGGGCAAGAATAATAGTAAAGAGAATAGACGCGATAAGACTCATGGATGGACACATAATGGCGATTGTTGCACCCTGTCTTATCAACATACAGAAATAAGATGGATCTCTTTCTTGATCACAAATATGTGATGCGATATGTTGTCCAAGACGATTGCCATAAAGCGTAGAAATGATAAAGACAATAATGCCCATATAGCTTGCCTCTTTTAAAGCAGCTAGAAAGACAACATTATGCATCGATGAAAACCCACCCGCTTGCATATGATAGCCCAGCTTATAGGCAATATTGTAGACTTCCATGCCAATAGCCATAGAATAGGACATAATAAGACTAAAAACCAAACCTTTCATTTTTTTCATAACAATGTTCCTCCTCAAAATAGAAATAATAAAGCGCAGCCTCTAGGAGACTACGCCAATTAAGACTTATTTCTTCTTTGTGGGTTACACTTTATGCATTCATTCTAATCCTTTTTTTCGAGAATGCAAGTTGAAAAGTTTAAGATTTCTTTTTATGCAACAATGCAGCAATAGCCATCAAGGAGGCAACTGTAACACCAGCCCCAATCTTAGCTGTCTTAGAATCTTTGAGTTCAGAGACTCTAGAAGTCACTTCTACTTTGACTTTTGGCATTTCAACAATTGGGGCAAAATCTTTCTTCTCTGCTGCACCTAAGCGAATCAGTAGCTTAGAGATTTCTGTATTATTGATCAGCTTGAAAGCACCGGCAATTGCAGCCTTCTGACTAGCTGGTAATGGCCATTCTTTGATCATCTTGCCATCATTCATCTTTACGCCAGCCTTAATCAGTTCACGGACATCGAATACTGAGCCCCATACTTCAGGAACGCCTCTATCAACATTACATAATGTATAGACAGCTTCCATGGCTGTACGAATGGAGTATTCTGTTGTAAAGACTGTATCTCTTGGTGTTTCGGCATACTGGCCGACAAAAGCGATATTGACGGAACCAACAGGTACAACTAATGGACGATCGCCATAAGCACGTGGTTCAAAGAAAGATGTGACATAAGGCATCATACATGGTGTTGTATTACATTGCTTGGCTAGTTCATCAATCTCATCGACTGGAATACCAATATGGTAGAGCCATTCTTGACATAATTCTTCACCAGTACATTTATACATTGGCTTATGTACATAATCACCATCATCATCCCAGCAATTCAAGCCATAAACCCAGATTAAGCAATGATCATCAGGCTGATCAACGAATTGACCCTGACGATTAATTGTCCAGCTCATAAGCCATGATGAATCTTTTGCCGTAACAATACCACCAGTAACAACCTTACCACTCAATGGATCACGATGACATATCTTCTCAATTGCACTTAAGATCTGTTTATTTGCGGTATCAACTGTCCAGCTTTCCCAGCTTGTTTCCTTGATATCTTTGAAGAATTTATCAGGATGTCCAAAAGCATCATCCTGAGCAGCCAATTTCTTCCAGAGTTCAATAGAAGGTCCCTGACCATTCTTGATTGTGATTTCTGGGGCATGTGTCTGATCACCATAAGCACTGCCATCTCCCTGTGAACCATTGGTAATGAATACAAAATCATCATCAGTTAATTCAAGATGTTTTTCTACACCATCCTGCACATAGGCAATATAACGAGCAGCTTTTCTTGTAGGTGATGTTTCACACTGGATATCAGTCACTTGTGTATTATAGGCAATCTTTCCACCAGCATCTTCAATATATTTCAACATTGGAAGAATCATGGATTCATACTGATTATAGCGTGTAAAGCGAAGTGCACTTAAGTCTGGCAAGCCATCAATATGATGAATATATCTTTGCATATAGAGTTTCATTTCAAGTGCGGAATGCCATTTTTCAAAGGCAAACATTGTCTGCCAGTAAATCCAGAAGTTTGTCTTATAGAAATCTTCATCAAAGACATCATCAATCTTCTTGTCGGCAAGTTCTTCATCAGTTGAAAGCATGAGCTTTAAAATCTGTTTTTCAGCATTCTTGTTTAATCCATATTGGCGATCAGTATGGGCATCCTGACCTTGTTTTTCTGTCACACGACAGAGGGAATAGTTTGGATCTTCTTTGTTGAGCTTGTAGTATTCAGAGAAAATGGTTTCACCTGGATTGACAATGGATGGAATAGATCTAAAGAGATCCCACATACATTCAAAGTGATTATCCATCTCTCTGCCACCACGCATAATATAGCCTTTTTGTGGATCATGGAGACCATCACAAGAGCCACCAGCTATTGGAAGAGATTCAAAGACTGTGATGTTTTCACCGGGCATTTGTGCATCCCTGATAAGAAAACAAGCTGCAGCTAAACCTGCCAGACCAGAGCCAACAATATAGGCATGCTTCTTCTCGATGCCTTCAGGCTTTTCAGGTTTCGCAAAAGCTTCGTAATTACCACTGCTGTAATACATAGATTGTCCTCCTTTATAATTGACCATTGGTCATTTTCTATACCATAATCATATCGTATACGCTTTCATGCGTCAATTGTTTTGATATAAATACAAAAAAATAGAGAGGCTTCAACACCTCTCATGTATTGTTAATTATACAATTATGTATAAAATACATCTCAGTCATGTACAAGATCATAAATACGATCAAAGACATCAGTCATATGATCGAGTGGAAGATTGGAATAATGAATAATATACATATGTTTTTTATTCTTTTGATTATCCATATAATAATCGGATAAAGACTGCATACGCATATCTTCCTCATCCAGCTTTTTTTGAACTTCTTCTTCAGACAAATGGGTATGTAATTGCAATAAGAAATGGAGTCCTGATTCATTTTCATGGACTTCACAAATAGTACTTAATGGACTTGTCTTTAACATGGCAAGTAGCTGTTTACGTTTTCTTGCATAATAAAGGCGCATACGATTAATATGTTTTTCAAAATAACCTTCGTTGATGAATGAAGCTAATGTATATTGTTCGATATTGGAAACGGTACACGATGAGAAAGCAAGATGCTCATAAAAGCGATTGGCTAGATGAACAGGAAGAATCATGTAGCTTATTCTCATTGTTGGGGCAAGCGACTTAGAGAATGTATTCATATAAATAACTTTCTCACAGCCATCAATACTAAAGAGCGTAGGCAAAGGCTTACCATGACTTCTAAGTTCACTATCATAGTCATCTTCAATAATATAGTGCCCACTCTCTTCATTAGCCCAGCTTAAGATCTCATAACGACGACATGCCGGCATGGTGATGCCTGTTGGGAAATGGTGATTAGGACAAATATGGGCAATATCGACATGCTTATCATGCAGTTCACCAGGCATAATACCATTTCCATCGATATTGGCATAAACACATTCAACACCATATTGTTGATAGACTTGCAGTAATTTCTTATATCCAGGATTTTCAATACAATAACGATAATCATTCCCAAGTAGCTGAATAAGAATTCCATAGAGATATTCAGTCCCAGCGCCAACAATAATCTGATTAGGATCAACACGCATGCCACGAAATGATGAGAGATGCTTACTGATGGCCTCTCTTAATTCAAAAAGGCCATTAGCTGGAGCAACGCTCATAAGTTCCTTACGCTTATGTGCCAGATTGTCTCTTGAAAGCTTTGCCCATATTGAGAAAGGGAAGTTATCAGGATTTATCATATTATTGGAAAGATCGTAAGTGTAGGTTTTTGGTGGGTGTGGTGTTTTGATATCAAGATTAAGCGATAGTTTTTGGGGCATGTTTCTTAGCCCTTCTAATTTTGAGACAAAATAGCCCTTTCGCGGTAATGTATAAATATAGCCTTCACTGATCAACTGGTCATAAGCATTTTGAATCGTTATGGTACTCATGCCATTGTGGGAGGCAAAACTTCTTTTGGAAGCAAGCTTCGTTCCTGGTGGCAATCTGCCACTTAAAATATCTGATTTTATCGCATTATAGACTTGTTCATAGAGAGGTATGTCGTTGTTTGTAAAGGTATAGGTCAGCATCTTTTCTCCCTTCTTCTGGCATCTAAATATTTATTATTTTGGATATTTTTTTAGACCCAGTTAGATTGTATGATATCCCCATGAAGAATACAAGGGGGAAAGAAAAATGAGTAATGAAAGATATGCATTAAATAAAGGGTTGGCACAAATGCTTAAGGGTGGTGTGATCATGGATGTTACAACACCAGAACAGGCAAGAATCGCTCAGGAAGCAGGTGCTTGCGCCGTAATGGCACTTGAAAGAATACCAGCTGATATTAGAGCGGCTGGTGGTGTCTCTCGTATTAGTGATCCAAAAATGATTAAAGGCATTCAGGAAGCTGTCAGCATTCCTGTCATGGCGAAGTGCCGTATTGGCCATTTTGTCGAAGCACAAATACTAGAAGCTATTGATATTGATTATATTGATGAATCAGAAGTGCTTTCTGTCGCTGATGATGTCTATCATATTGATAAGACAAATTTCAAGGTACCATTTGTATGTGGGGCAAGAGACTTAGGTGAAGCTTTAAGAAGAATTAACGAAGGAGCAGCAATGATTCGTACAAAAGGTGAACCAGGTACCGGCGATGTTGTTCAGGCTGTCCGCCATATGCGTAAGATGAATGGAGAAATAAGAAAAATTGCAGCGATGGAAAAAGATGAACTCTTTGAAGAAGCTAAACAGCTTCGTGTCCCTTACGATTTGGTACTCTATGTTCATGAACATAAAAGACTACCCGTTGTCAACTTTGCGGCTGGCGGTGTTGCTACTCCTGCCGATGCTGCTTTGATGATGCAGCTTGGCGCAGAAGGTGTATTTGTCGGTTCAGGCATCTTTAAGTCTGGTGATCCTGCAAAACGTGCATCAGCGATTGTCCAGGCTGTCACTAACTATCAGGATGCAGCTCTTATCGCTAAACTTTCAGAAGATCTTGGCGAAGCTATGGTTGGTATTAATCCAAGTGAAATCAAAGTCATTATGGAAGAAAGAGGACAATAGCTATGAAAGTTGGCATACTCGCTTTACAAGGTGCTTTTATCGAACATGAGAAGATCATACAGGAATTAGGTGCTGAGGTTGTGGAAATAAGACAGCGAAAAGATCTTGAAGGCATAGATGGACTCATTCTGCCAGGGGGCGAAAGTACCGTTCAGGGTAAGCTTTTACGACAGCTTGGATTACTCAAGCCTATTCAACAGCTTATCAATGAAGGTTTGCCTGTTCTTGCGACCTGTGCTGGCCTTATTCTTCTAGCTAAGACTATTGATCAGGAAGAGACTGCCCACCTAGGCACATTGCCGATTGTCATAAAACGCAATGCCTATGGCCGACAGCTTGCAAGCTTTGATTCAGATATTGATATGCCACCTATTGGTCACTATCCGGCCATCTTTATCCGTGCGCCTTATATTGAATCCGTAAGTGATGATGTTGATATTCTAAGTGTTGTCAATAATCATATTGTAGCCGTCCAATATCATCATCAGATTGGTTTATCCTTTCATCCCGAACTTACCCATGATACAAGAATCCATCAATATTTCCTCTCACTCATTCAACCATCCAACCAGTCATCTTGACTGGTTTTTTCATAATAAAAGACTGCAGGATGTCCTACAATCTATCATCATGATTATCTTCAACAACATTGCATTTCAATTCCATCCTTTGTTTAAGCAAAGACAAATAGCACTATTTTCTTGCAATAACAGCAATCCATGGCTTCACTTCATGATGAAAACAATCAATAGTTTTGAATCCTACCTTTTTTAAAGTTTCTTTGATTTGTATAAGTGTGTAGTTATGCATTCCATCAATAATCTTTTCATATTTCTGACTTTCAGCATCTTCCCCATCACTTTCTGAAACAATACAGAAATATCCTTCATGACTAAGCACACGATAGACTTCTTTGAAACAGTCTTCTAATCCTGGCCAGAAATAGATTGTCTCAAAAGCAGTCGCCATCTCAAATGAATCACTTGGAAACGGCAACGCTTGAACATTGGCTTCTAAAACATCACAACGTTTTTCCTTTATGAATTGTTGATTATACTGACGTGTCTTTTCAACACAAAGTGGTGAGTAGTCAACAGCAGTAAGATGGGCACAATCATACTTTTTAAGCAAGGTCAAAGCATTTCGCCCACCACCACAGCCAATATCTAAAAGGTTTTGAAATTGTATCTTAGGAAAATGTTTTATTCCCCAGTCCGCCATTTTCGCATGACCTTTATTCATGCTGTAAATCATAATTTTTCCAAGTATTCCCGATGGCTTTCTTGTGTTATTGATAAATTTTAGAAATAATCCCATAATATCACTCCTCATGCTTTTCATAACACAACAATTAGTTAATCCTAACTTAGTATATCACAGTTAGCCATATCTAACAATCAACAATGAACATGTTCTTATTTTAGAATTGTATAAAAAAGTTTACCTCATAATGAAGTAAACCCTATCATGTGAACTACTCCGACTTATAGAAGTCGGAGCTTCCTGCTTCAACCACTACTGCATTGGCTGCATTGTTACGCAGCTCAACGTCTTACACAATGTCCACAGGCGTATGAGTTCGGGCTATTCCATCCCTACTCTATATATTTTGTTTATGCCACTTCACTAAGCAGACGTAATCCTTCATTTAGTATATTGATAGCAGCATTCTGGTCACGGCTTATCGTGAGTCCGCAATCACATATCATTTTACGCTTAGATAAATCCTTCATCTCAGGATGCAATGTATTGCAGCAACTGCAGATTTGTGATGACGGAAACCACTTATTCACTTTGATAAGATACTTGTTTCTGTCAGACAGCTTATATTCGAGCATGTTAAGCAACATGCCGTATCCATTATCAAGTGTAGCCTTGCCGTTACCGAAGCTGCGATTTGCCATAGAACGCATATTTAAGGATTCCACACATACAACATCATACTGATTGGCTATCTCAGTAGATATTTTATGCAGGTTATCCAGACGCTGATTAGCAATATGCCTATGGATCTTATTTACTTTACGGAGCTGCTTGATATAATTATTGGATTTATCTTCATGCTTCTTAGAGCCTTTCATACGGGACAGTTTGCGTTGTGCCTTGGCAAGCTTGTCATGGCTTTCACGATAATATTTGTGATTAGTACCCGCATTGCCATTACTGTCAACATATAGACCATCAGAAGCATAATCCAATCCAATAGCGTTGGCTTTATCTACGATATAATTGTTCTCTGCGTTTTCAAATTCAAAAAGCACAGAAACATAATACCTGCCATCTGATTCCTGAGATACAGTAGCAGATTTGATAAGCCAACCACTTTCAGGAACGCGATGGATGACAGCTTTTACTTTACCAATCTTAGGAAGTCTGATGTACTTATTGTCTATAATAGCAACTGTGCCTTTCTGATTGTTTGTCGTATAAGACCTGCGACTGTGCTTTGCAGACTTGAACTTAGGAAATCCGTTATTCTTTTTGCGAGATTTGCTAAAGGCATGACGGAAAGCAGCCTGCAGATTCATCTGCACATTTGCAAGGGCAAGACTGTCTACCTCCCTGAGATATGGATATTCATCCTTATACTGGGCAGGCGTAACAGCAGGAAACTTGCCTGTGGTCCTGTAGCCTTCAATCTTATCGGAAAGCATAAGATTATAGACCTTACGGCAGCAGCCAAAGGTCTTAGAGAACATGGTGCCTTGTTCAGTTGTAGGATACACTCTGTACTTGATTGCCTTGTTTGCCATCTTTCTCTCCCTGTGACTGTATATACTGCTTAATGATATCTGCTGTGACACCACCAGCGGTCAGCAGGCAAAAGCTCTGTGACCAGAACATCTCTTTCCATAAGGATTTACGTATCTCAGGAAATTCCTTCTTTATGATGCGGCTGCTCGCTGATTTGTAAGCATTGATGAACTTGCTGATTTCGGTATTGGGTTGCCCTCTAAACAGAATGTGAACATGGTCCATATCGTGAGTCCATTCCTCCAGCGTAATGTTATACGCAGGGGCAATTTTTACAAACATATCTTTCAGACGGTTAGAGACAGTATCATCTATCACCTTATTACGATATTTTACACACATTATAAGGTGATAACGCAACATAAATACCGAATGATTATTTGTGTCTAATTGCATGGTGTTTATGACCTTTCTAATAGTTACGACTGACTATATTTAGATTATAAAAGTGCAGGATACAAAAGTCAATCAAAACCACGTCTAAAAGGCGTGGTTTGAACTGCGGCTATAAGCCTATGATACCTGCTCGCGTCTAAAGGCGCTTGCTTTCACTTCGTTCA